>JBDGUY010000025.1:0-16454 GCA_039585935.1 Gemmatimonadota bacterium | reverse complement strand
TGTCGGCAGGCAAGCGGGCGTGCAGGTCGGCGACGAATTCGCGGTGTTCTCTCATCTCGAGCAGACGCCCGGCACGGCAGTGGAGGCGGACGCCCTCTGCCACCTGCGGGTTGTTCGGGTTACCAACGGGACTTCGACAGCGGTCGTGTTCAAGATCCGGGACCCTGGCACTCGCGAGGGCAACCCGGTGCGACTCGTCGGTCGCATCTCCGGCTGACCCCGACCTCCGGATCAGGACGCGGCGGGCATCCGGGCGGGCATCCGGCCCGCCGCGCGTCCGACGCCTTTCCCACCTCGACGGATACCGGTAGCTTCGGGTCGAATTCCCCGGCGAATTCGCGTTGTCAGGGCCTCATGGCGCAGACGATCGCGAGCTGCCCCGGGCTTGTTTCAACGCCCAGAATCTGGAGACCAGTGTGAGCGAAGTTCGGCGAGTTCTCGTGACGGGCGGAGCAGGCTTCATAGGGTCGCACGTCTGTGAGGCGTACAGAGACGCAGGCTGGAATGTGACGGCGCTCGACGACTTGAGTTCGGGAAGCCGTGAGAACGTTCCGGACGGTGTCGAACTCATCGTCGAGGACATTCGGTCTGATGTCGCGGGGGATCTCATTCGGAAGGGTCGATTCGATCTGGTGAATCACCATGCCGCACAGATCGATGTGCGCGTGTCCGTTGCCCGGCCACGTCATGACGCGTCGATCAACGTCGACGGCCTGCTGAATCTGCTCGAGGCCTGTCGCGATGCCGATGTAGGGCGATTCCTGTTCGTTTCCTCCGGCGGCGTCGTGTACGGGGAGCCAGAGGATCTTCCCGTAGGCGAAACGGCACCCAAAGCGCCGGTCTCGGGGTACGGAGTCAGCAAGTTGACCGGCGAGTACTATCTGTTCGCGTTTCGAAAGCTGTTCGGGATCGAGGCAGCGTCGCTTCGTTACTCGAACGTCTACGGGCCGCGACAGGATCCGTTCGGTGAGGCAGGTGTAGTCGCTGTCTTCTGCAGCAGGATTCTGGCAGGTGAACCGTTGACCGTATTCGGGGATGGACTGCAGACGAGGGACTACGTATACGCCGGGGACGTGGCACGAGCGAACATGACGCTCACCGAGGCCGTGCTGCCGGATCCGGAATCGATCGATGACGTGGCGTTTAACGTTGCCACTGAGCAGGAGACGACGGTGGTCGATCTGGGCCGCACTCTGGGCTCAGCGGCCGGGATCGAAATCGAGATGCAGTACGCGCCCGCGCGGGCCGGAGAGGTGCTCCGCAGCTGTCTGCGCACGGAAAAGCTGCGGGGTCTGGGTTGGGCTCCCGCGACGCCGCTCGAGCAAGGGCTGCGCTTCACATACGAGCACATCGCGAGAGAGAGCTGAGGTTTCAGGACATGCCGTTTTTGGGATTCCCGTTGATGCTTCAGGCAGGCCAGCAGATGGCGTCACGTCCTTGGGACCTCGTCCTGGGCGCCACGCCGATGACGAAGATCATTCTGATCGTCCTCGCGGCGTTCTCCCTCCTCTCCTGGGTATTGATTTTCTGGAAGTGGTCCGAGTTCCGGCGGGTCCGAGCGAGCGGCGATGAATTCGTCGCCGCAATGGACGAGGCAGCGGGCTTGAGGGATGTATATCAGACCCTGACACGTCTCCCGGAGTCCGCCTACACCCGCGTCTTCCGCCGCGGAGTCAATTTCTTCACGGAGCTGCGACCGACTGCCCTGCGGGACGAGGTTCACACCGGTCCGGGACTGACTCCGGCCCAACTCGAGGCCCTCCGGCTGGTGCTCGAGAAGGAGCTCTCTGAAGAGCGCGACGACATGGCGCATGGACTCACGTGGCTGGCGATCATCGGATCCGTCAGTCCGCTGATGGGCCTGCTGGGCACGGTCGTCGGTGTGATGAACTCGTTCATCGGCATTACGAGTCAAGGAAGCGCCAACATCGCCGCCGTCGCCCCGGGAATCGCGGAAGCACTGGTCACCACGGTCGTCGGGCTTGCCGTCGCGATTCCAGCAGTGATCGCGTACAACCACTTCGCCGGCAAGCTCGGACTCTTCACGGGTGAGCTGGAGGGATTCGCAGCCGAGTTCATCGGCACCCTGGCGAGAGAAGGCCGGGTATGATCGGTCGCGCGTCCAGGAACGACAATCACGGCGGGCTCCCGGTGCGGGCCGAGATCAATGTGACGAGTCTGGTGGACGTTGCATTTACGCTGCTCGTGATCTTCATGATCACGGCGCCGATTCTACAGGGCGGCGTCGAAGTTACGATTCCGAAGGCGCCGGCGGCGCCGTTCCAGGTCAGCGAGGGTCTCGTGATCTCCATCGACAGTGACGGCCGGATCTTCGTCGAGGATGACGAGGTCAACCGGGAGGAATTCTCGGCGACGATCGGGGCCCTGGTGGAGCGTCGCGGGGGGGAAACCGTATACGTGAAGGGTGACAAGGACGTTGCCTACGGCTCCGTGCTGTGGGTGATCGGCACTCTCAAGCAGTCGGATATCGAAGCGGTGAGTCTGGTTGCCGAGCCGGAGTTGGATCGCTGAGCGGGGGCGCAGTCAGAATTGGAATCGTGAGGTCGGGGGAACGGGTTGTCGAACCGTAAGTTGCCGGAAACCGATGGTTTACAGCGCGAACAGCGGACGGAGCGTTCCTCGCACCGACCGCCGCCCGGGGCGCTTCTGGCCTCGACGATTCTGCACCTGGTACTCGGGATTCTCCTCGTGATCGGCTCGGCGACGATGCGCCCTCGTACGCTTCCGGCCCAGACGTACCGCGTCCGGCTGGTGGCCGCGTCCGACGAGTCAGCGCCTGAGCGTCTCAAACCGCAGCCCGCCAAGCCGGCCGAAGAGGAGAATCGTCCGCCTCCCCCGCAGCCGACCGAACAGCCCGTTCCGCAGACCGAGCTTCCGACTGTAGTAGAAGAAGTTCCACCGCCCGTCGAAGAGGTCCGCGAGCCGGCGCGTTCGACCGAGGAGGGCGACGAAGCGATAAACGTCCAGCTCGAGGGCGCCGCGTTCGTAGATCCGGCCTATCTGCAGAACATCATTCGGCAGGTGAATCGATACTGGCGGCCACCGGCTGGTGGCAGGCATCTGCGTGCCGAGGTTGTGTTCGTCATCGAACAGGACGGCGCGGTGGAAGAGATCGACATGCTGACGAGGTCCGGGGACATGGCCTTCGACCTGGAGGCGAGAGGCGCGATCGAGGCCGCCGGCCGGGCCAGGGCGTTTGGACCGCTACCGGAAGCCTGGCCGCGCGACCGACTTCGGATTTCCTTCTTTTTCGACCCCACCACGAGATGAATAGCGATATGATCAAACCGCTGTTGCGATGCCGGTTCGCCGGCCGTGCCGTACCGCACCTGGACAGAGTATCGGTGGCGGGGAGGGCACGTTTCAGGGGGATCGCGGCAGTCCTGTTCCTGCTGACGCTGCCAGCCAGTTCGATGGCGCAGGAACCGGGGGACGTGCGGATCGGGATCACCTACACGCCCGGGTACCTGCCCGGCCTCGTCGTAACGCCTGTCGAGAGTACCGAGGGCCTCGGCGAGGTGGCCCGGGTGGCGGAGGCGATACTCGGCCAGGATCTCGACTTCAGCGACCGATTCGAGATGATCCAGGTGCCCGGTGACTTCCAGCCGGGCAGCGCCGTGAACTACGGTTTGTGGAACCAGCTTGGCGCCGTGTGGCTTCTGTCCAGCCAGGTATCGGGAAGCCCCTCGGCTCCGGTACTGCGAGTCAGCCTGCATGATGTCGTGTTCGGGGAGTTGAAGGAGGTGAAGGCCTTCAGTCTTCCTGCGCCGGGCTCTTCCGGATTTCGCATGGCAGTGCACAGGATCTCGGACGAAGTCGTACGGTGGGCGACCTCGGAACCAGGCATGGCGGCCACCCGGATCGTGTTCCGGCGCAAGTCAGAGGCCGGGGAATCCGACATCTGGATCGTGGATTCGGATGGCGAGAATGCTCGCCGTCTGACGAACGACAACTCCATCGTCTATTCGCCGGACCTGTCGCCAGATGGCTCCCACCTGCTGTACGTGTCGTACGTGAACGGCGGCCCGGTGGCCTACGAGAAGAATCTGGCCACGGGAGCCGTACAGACCGTGTCGGCCGAAGAAGGTCTCAACGTAACACCCGTGTATTCACCCGATGGGCGTCATATCCTTTACGCCCGCTCCGAGGGTGACCACACGGAACTGTTCGAGCTGCAGCGACAGCCCCTGTGCTGTGGCCGACGCGTCACGTACACCTCCGTAGGAGAGACCCTGAACGGCGGATACTCTCCGGACGGGCGTCAGCTCGTGATGACCTCGTCGCCACTCGGGCTTCCGCACATCTACGTGATCCCCAGGGAGGGCAGAGGGGAACCCCGAATTCTCAGCCGATACGTGTATGGCGAACGGGGGTACGCAACCTCGCCGGACTGGTCGCCGAGAGGAGATCGGATCGCATATCAGGCCTGGCTCGAGAGTTCATTCCAGGTCGTGACGGTCGGTCCGGACGGCTCCGATAGGCGGGTCCTGACGTCCCGTGGGAGCAACGAAGACCCCAGCTGGGCCCCGGATGGAAGACACCTGGTCTTCGCATCCACCGGACGCGGCGGATCCGGTCTGCTGATCCTCGATACCGTCACGGGGAGAGTGCGCAATCTCACCTCCGGGCGGGTCGATCAATTGCCGTCCTGGTCCACATCGCTCTGAATGCGCCACATACGGTCTTCCACCGCTTGGCAAGCCCGCTCGGCAAGCGTATGATACCGCGGGTGCGCGTCGTTTCAACCACGGGCGAGGCGTCGAAGTTCGTCCTCTCTTCGCGTCTTCGTCATTCATTTGTTTCAAGGAGCACGGAAATGCGTCTCAAGGTCGGTTTCGCAGCGCTGATCGCCGTTTCGGCAATCGGACTGTCCGCCTGCAGTGGGAAAGCCCCACCGCCGCCTCCGCCAGTCGTCCCCGAGACTACGGTGGCCACTCCCGACGCCGACAGCCTGGCAGCTGCGGAAGCAGCCCGGTATGCGGCAGCCGCAGCGCAGTTGTGCGCCGACGCCCGCACGGCGATCGCAAACGGCGATTACGATCGTGCGCGCAGACTCCTTGAGCAGGCTGTCCGGGATTATCCCGGAACCGAGTGCGCCGATGGAGCCGTAGCACTCGCCGATGCCGTTGCGGCAATCATGGTCGTTCGAGACCGGATTCACTTCGAGTTCGACCGGGCACGGATTACGGACGAGGCCGCGGCCATCTTGCAGGCCAAGGCCGAAGTCCTGCGCAACTTCCCGAACGTCGCAGTGACGATCGAGGGCCATGCCGATGAGCGCGGTTCGCTCGAGTACAACCAGGCACTGGGCCAGCGTCGTGCGGAAGCCGCGAAAACCTATCTCGTGAACCTCGGTCTGTCGGCCGGTATGTTCCGCACCGTGAGCTATGGTGAGGAACGGCCCATCGCGCAGGGGGCGAATGAGAGCGCCTGGGCGGAGAATCGCCGGGATGAATTCGTTCTCCCGAACGCGGATGCGATGCTGAAGTGAAGATCCGCTCCGCGATAGCTCTGTGTGCCGTAGCCGCGTCGGTCGGCGGCTGCGCAACCAAGAGCGACATGGCTGACCTGCAGGCGACGCTCGTCGGCGAGTTCGAGTCCGAGCGATCTCAGCGGGAGGCACTGATCGCGGAGATACAGACGTTGCGCGCGGTGCTGCTGGACAGCCTCAGCGTCCAGCAGCGCCGTGACATCACGGGCCGGGTAGATCTGCAAAGACAGATCCAGGAGCTGAACCTGAATCTCGCGCAGCTCATCGAGCTGACGGGACAGACGCAGAGAGAACTGGCCCTGATGTCGGTGGTGCCGACCGATACGTCTCTGGCTGCGGAACGGGCCGTCGGGCAGCCCGGACCTGTGACCGAGGAACCGGAATCTGGAGCAGCGTCCGGCGATCCCCAGGAACTGTACGAAGCGGCGCTTCGGCAATTCCGGCGCGGATCGTACGGTACGGCACGTGCTGCGCTGGACGAATTCCTCACCCGGTATCCAAACGACGAACTTGCGCCGGATGCCCAGTACTTTCGAGCGGAGACGTTCGCGGAAGAAGGCGATGCGGCGACAGCCCTCGATGAGTACGCTCGAGTGCTCGAGTTGTATCCGAATTCGCGTCGGGCGCCCACGGCTCTGTACAAGAGCGGACTTCTCGAGCTTCGCCGCGGAAACGCAGACGACGCACGCACGTTCTTTAATCGGGTAGTCCAGGGATACCCGGACAGCGACGAGTTCGAGCTGGCCCAGCGGGAGCTCGACCGGCTGAGTAGCTGACTCTGCAACTCGGGCGCCGGCGCCCCCGGGACCGAAAAGGGCCAGATCGAGCCCGGAGGAGAACGCGTGCGCTGCCCAAGATGTGACCACGTCGAGGACCGCGTCGTAGACTCCCGCACCAGCCGGGCCGGGCGGTCCATCCGTCGCCGCCGTGAATGCCTGGGCTGCAGCTTTCGATTCACCACCTATGAGCACATCGAGCAGGAACAGTTGACGATCCGGAAGACATCCGGATCAATTGAACCGTTCGACCGTGCCAAACTCCTTCGCAGCATCGGCATCGCCTGTGCCAAGCGACCGATCTCATTGGCGAGGATCGAGGAGATGGTGGACCTGATCGAAGAGGAGCTGGAGGCGCTCGATGAGAGGGAGGTCAGCAGCCAGCTCACGGGGGAATTGGTAATGGCTCACCTCCGGGCCCTCGACCAGGTCGCGTACGTCCGATTCGCCTCGGTGTACAGAAACTTCCAGGACACGACGGAGTTCATGGAAGAGGTACGCGAGCTCGTCAACCGGGCCCGCTACGAGGCAAGAGGCCAGCAGGAGATGTTCGAAGGTCCAGGGGAGGAGAAGGGGGAGGAAGACCAGGCGTGAGCACCGAAGCAGCGGAAATGCCGTTCCTGGACCACCTCGAGGAGTTGCGCCGAAGGATCATCTGGGCGCTCCTCGCGCTGGCGATCTGTGCGGTGCTCGGATTCTTCGTGGTCACGGAACTGGACGTCATCGGGATTCTCGAGCGTCCTTTCCAGTCAGTGATGCCCGGTCAGAACCTGTTGTTCACCAGCCCCACGACCCCCGTTGTCGTCACGTTCAAGCTCGCGTTCGTGGTCGGCTTCATCCTGGCGCTTCCGATCATCGCCTTCCAGGCCTGGTCGTTCTTCTCCCCGGCCCTCTACGAGCACGAGAAGCGCCTCGTAATTCCGGCAATCGGTGTCGGATTCCTGCTGTTCCTGGCGGGAATCGCGATGGCGTACTTCTTCGTACTTCCCCTCGGGCTCAACTTCCTGCTCGGGTTCCAGGCGGAGAGCCTCGAGCCGATTATCACGATTGACGAATACCTGAAGTTTGCGACGCGGCTTATACTCGCATTCGGGATCATCTTCGAAATGCCAGTCGTCCTCGTCCTCCTCGGTCTGCTCGGCATCGTGACTCCCGAGGGCCTCCGGAAGTACCGACGCCATGCGGTCGTGGTCCTGGCGATCTCCGCCGCGTTGCTGACCCCGGCGGATATCGGAACGATGTTCATGCTGTTCACACCGATGATCCTACTGTACGAAATGTCGATCTGGCTCGTACGGATCGTCGTCAGGCGAGACGAGACCGACGAACCCGAAGCGGACGAAGAGCCGGCCGAGGCATGAGGCCGGTCCTGCCCCTCGTGATCGGGGCGATCGCCCTGTTCGTCGCCGATCAGGCGGTCGCCCAGGTGACCCCATCGGGGCGTCGGCCGGCGCCCGCCGGCAGGGACACACTTCCATTCGACGACGAATTCCTGGAGGACAGCCTCCGGATGGCTCCGGAAGACACGATTCAGAGGATCGACGTCGAGGCGCGCCGACAAGAGCTGGGCGGGACCGCCGGCTTTCCGAGCCGGGACGCGCTGTTCAATTCGCTGATGGAGCTGCCCGGGTATCACGCACTGGAGTATCGCGGCCGGGAGGCGCAAATCGAGGTCGCGACACAGAGGCTGTCTCTGATTGGAGACGCGCAGGTCAACCGGGAGCGGGATGTGCTGATCGCGGATTCCATCCTGTACCGGGGATCCGTGCAGTTCATGGAAGCGCGGCGTGGAATCGAGTTGGCCGGGCTGGACGGATCGGAAGTGACCAGCGACTCGGTCTTGTACTTCGATCTCGCCGCCATGACCGGGACCGTGTACCGCGCGGAGACACAATTCGCGCAGCGGGGCGCGAACTGGCGGGTAATCGGCAACGTGATCCCGAAATCGCAGGATACCCTGTTCGCGGCCAACAGCGAGTTCACATCGTGCGACATCGAGGAGCCCCACTATTCCTTTCACGCAAAGAAGATCAAGCTCGTCAACGACGAGGTGATCGTCGCGTGGCCGGTAGTGCTGTATGTGAGCAACGTGCCCGTGTTCTGGCTGCCGTTCTTCGCTTCGGAGATCAAACAAGGACGGCGGAGTGGCATTCTTCCCCCTCGCTTCGGATTCAACGACATCGTGCAGACGTCAGGGGGTGCAGGAAGAAACGTGACGGACTTCGGTTACTACTGGGCGATCAACGATTACACCGATGCCCAGGCCAGCGTCGATTGGTACAGCGGCGACTATACGCGGGTCAATGGACGTTTCAACTATCGCTGGTTGAAGAAGTTCATACGCGGTGGCCTGCTGTACAGCCAGAGTTTCAGCGACGAGGGCAACAACCTCCGATTCGATCTCGACCACGACCAGAGCATCGGTCTGAACACGACGCTGCGTGCCTCGATCCAGTACATTCAGGATAAGCGGATCTACCAGGATCAGAGCTTCCGGCCGGACGAGCAGACACAGACGATCGATTCCGACATCGGACTGAACCACCGATTCCGATTTGCCAACCTGTCGGCCAGTGCACGCCGTCGTCAGTACCTGAATGACGATCGAATCGAGACGACCCTGCCGTCGCTGAATCTTTCGTTTTCGCCCCTCACGCTGTTCCGGGCTCCCACCACGAGTCAGGGGCTGTTCAACAACATCGTGTTCAGCGCTGCCGTGAGCGCGAATCGGCGGCTCGTGGAAGTGGACGTGGGCTCCGACATCGACGCGACGACCGCGAATGCGAGCGGGAGTCTCACGCTTCGAAAACTGACCCTGCGGGCAGGAATGGACTACGGGCGAGACAACGATACACCGTCCGATTCGGTCGGAGTCGAGCTTCCGTCGCTATTGGAGCAGAGGTTGGGGTGGAGCGCCGGCCTGAACTACCAGGTCAATCTCGTTGGGTCCACGACCTTCCGCCCGACAGCACAGATCTCAGGCACGTCGATCAATGTCGATACGCTGGGATTGGGTTTCGTGTCGTCCCCGCTTCGTGCGAGTTTCGGTGCCTCCCTGTCGACCGATGTATTCGGGTTCTACCCCGGTTTCGGGTCGTTCGAGCGCATCCGGCACAAGTTCTCACCTCAGGCAACGTGGGCCTATTCACCCGCCGTGAGCATCGATTCGGCTCTGAGTGAGATCCCGGGTCTGGGAGCCGCTTCTGGAGCGCGAAACACCCTCAGCGTCGGGTTCAATCAGACGTTCGAGGCCAAAGTCCGATCGAGTCCAGTCCCGAATCTGCCTGCGGATTCCGCCGGGGGAGGCTGGCCTGACTCTCTGGTCGTGACCGATTCGATCCGTCCGACCGTGGAGGGGCTCGAGGTCCTGGCCGACGATTCCGTGGCTCTCGGCACCGGTCCGGTCGGCGGATACAGCGATCCATCGAGCGTGTTCAGGGGTGCAGAACCGCCAACCCGCCGGGCCCAGAGCCGCACGGTCACGGTGCTGGCCATCCGCACGAATGCCCTGGCATTCGATTTCGCGAGGGAAGATGGCAGCTCGAGCCTGGTGACGGAGAAGCTGAGCAATGCGTTCAGCTCGGACCTGATGCGCGGGTTTCAGCTGAATATCAGGCACGACCTGTTCGAGGGCATCGGTACGGACCGGCGGTTCAAACCGTTCATGGAATCTCTCGCCATGAGTTTCTCCCTCCGATCGGGGACGGGGATTGGAGACATCTTCGGTCTCGGACCCTCGCCCGGAGGGAGCCGGGACCGGGAAGACGCCGAGTCTCCACAGAACGTGGACTCCCAGTACCGACTTCGAGAGTTCCAGGGTTCGTACCGGACGGATCCATTCGCGAATGCGCGCGGTGGAGGAAGCTGGACCGTTTCACTTCGCTATTCACTGGTCCGAGCCCGGCCGACGGAGTCGAGTAATGAAAGCCAGACGATAGACGGGACCCTGACCTTTCAGCCCACTCCCGGATGGTCGGTACGCTGGACGACGCAGTACAATTTCACGCAGGGAGAATTCGGGACTCAGTACATCACGCTGGACCGGGATCTGCACCGCTGGCGTGCCTCGTTCCAGTTCTCCCGCAGTCCCAACGGCAACACCTTGTTCCAGGTTGGTGTCCGACTCAGCGATGCGCCTGAACTCCACGGCGACTATAACCAGCGCACGAACTGAAATCGCGGAACCCGGAATCCCTCCAGTAGTTCCTCTGTCGGGCCTCTTGGCCGGCTTCTTGAACGTTACCATCGTCATGCTCGGGGCGGTTCAGGTCGTTTGGCTGAGGGCGTAGCCCTTTGGACACCGGATCTCCGCGAATTTCAGCGGCTCCTGGCCAGTTTGGTTTATCATCGGCTGACTGCGCCCGCAGCAAGGGCGCCGGGTAGCCGGTCTGTAAGCAGGCAGACCGCCAGAACGACTTGTGACCTGCAGGATCCGGGAAGCACACGGTTCGGCGAATGAGAGGTCGATGACGACGTTTCAGCGGCTCAAGCACGAGGCTCGGAAGGCCGAGCAACGTTCGGACTGGCGCAAGGCCATCGCTTTGTATCGCGAGGCCATGCGCTTCGACGAGCGACAGCATGGCACCTCGGAACTGGGGCTCTTCAATCGGATCGGAGACCTCCACATTCGGCTCGGAGAGATTCCGCAGGCTGTCGAGTGCTACGAGCAGGCAGCCGATCGCTATGCCGAGAATGACCTTCCCACGAGTGCCATCGCCCTCTGCAACAAGATCCTGCGAGTCGCACCGGACCGAACGGATGTGTTCCGGCGCCTCGGACTGCTCCATGCCACCACCGGGCTGCTAGCCGAAGCGCGGAGTTCTTTGCTCCAGTTCGTCGATCGAACGGAATCTGCCGGCGACCTCTCGTTAGCGGTCGAGGCCGTGCAGGAGTTCGTGAATCTCACCCAGGATGAGACGATTCGCGTTCAGGTTGCAGAACTGCTCGCAGAGCGCGGCCACCCTGACCAGGCACAGGCCCAGCTCCGCCTTGCATCGGCTTCCAGCCGGGGCCAGGGGTTGGACACTGATGGCTTCGAACAGCGCATCGAGGAATTGGACACCACTGGACGTCAGCAGGTCGTCTCCGAGAGTGCCGAGCCTGCGACTCCCCCCGCCGAGCCGCCGTCGATGGAGGAATCGGTCGGTGATGCAGAGCAGACGGAATCGGGTGAGTCGAACAGCGGACCTGAGCCAGCGGCCAAAGTACGATTGGGCGAACTGGTGGGTGCCTCTGTATCTGAACTCGATCCACACGGCGCGGGACGCGAATCAGTCGAGGATTCGGTCTCCAACTCGCCGGACGGTGAAGTCGGGGAAGCGCTGACCAGGTTCCGGGCCCTCGTGCAGCCTGACCTCGATCGGTCGGGACCGCAACTCCATTACGATCTCGGAGTCGCGTTTCAGACCATGGGACTCGAATCGGCTGCAGTGGAAGAGCTTCGTCGCGGTATCGCTGCACCCGGACGGCTGGAGGCCGCTCACCACCGAATCTCCGAGATCCTCGAGCCGGATCGGCCAGTCGAACACGCGAAGCCCGAAGAAGGTACACAGCCCGTGGTCGCGAAGCTGGAGGTCTCCTCCGAATTCCGGCCCGAGGTGGCGGCCGAGCCTGCCGAGGCGGAGGTGGCGGCCGAGCCGGCCGAGTCTGAGGTGGCGACCGAGCCTGCCGACCCTGAGCTGACCCCTGAACTCACGACTCCGGAGCCGACCTCGTTCGAACTCGAGGCAGTTCTTGCCGAGGAACAGGCCCCAGAGCCTCTCAACCCCGATCTCCAGGGTTTGCTGTTCCGGGCCCGGCTGGCGCAATACCAGATCCGGCAGGCGGAGGATTCGGGCCGAACAGACCACCGGTCTCATCTCGATCTCGGAGCCGCATACTCCGACATGGGACTTCGCCAGGAAGCGATTCGCGAACTGATCTCGGCGGCGGCCGGACCGGCTCACGTCGCCTCGCGTGCAGTCTCCATGATGCTCGACATTGCCCGGGACCGGTCGACGGCGTGGGAACTGGCCATTTCGGTCGTGGAGCGAGTGAGAGAACTCGACGAGACTGGCGCGGCGGAGCCGGTTCTGCACGAGCTTGCCGGCCGGTGGGGTGAGGACCACCCGGGAGCCGGTCGCGTGGCGAATCTTCTCGGCTGGGTGGTGACGGCCGCGCCGTCGCCAGCAGAGATCGAGCCGGCTTCCACGCCTGATTCGGGAACGGAAGACCTGGCCCAGGTAGCTGACTTCACCGAAGACGCACCTGTCGTGGTGGATTCGTCGTCTCTGGAGGTTCTCGACCAACTACTCGACCGCCTGGAGGACGAGTCCACCGGCAGCGACGAGCCAGAGTCGGAAGATCGCTCCGACCCGGGCCTGGCCCGGAAAACGGCCGAGCGAATGGTCGCCGAGGGCCGGGTCACGGAGGCGGTATCCCATCTCTACCGGACGCTGGAGACGCTCGAGGATGCCCGGCGGATCCCCGAGGCTATCGAGGTTGTCGACTTTTTGCTGCAACTCCGACCAGACGACGTGGTGCTCCATCATCAAAGGGCGGAATTCGCGTTGACCCTGGATGACAGGGATCTCCTCGTTTCGTCGTATATGGGTCTCGCGGCCTGCCTGCGCCGACAGAACGCCCAGGGGAACGCCAGAACCGTCTACGCCCGGATTCTCGACATCGACCCGGGGCACGTGGAGGCGATGGAAGCTTTCGAGCAGCTCTCCTTCCTGAACGGGGCGCAGGGAAACGGAACCATCGTTCCTGAGACAACGCCCGCACCGACTGAGAGTCGGATCATCGATCCAGGCGACGGTCCCCCGCTCGTGGCCGAAGCTCGTGCGGAATTCGATGCACTTCTGGACGACCTCCGGGATCCTGGCCCTGCCGGGGATGATCTCGGCGATGACGCGGAGGCGCATTTTGAGCTCGGGGTAGCCTTCAAGCAGATGGGAATGTGGGACGAGGCGCTCGCCGAGCTGGAGAAGGCCTTAACGGGCCAGCAGAATCCCGTGCGCGTGTGGGAAGTCATGGCGGAGTGCCTCGAGCGTGCCGATCGGAAACCCGAGGCGATCGAGATCCTCACTACTGCAGAAGCATACCCCGGAAACCAGGAATCTCCTGCGCCGGGTGTCCTGTATCGACTCGCGCTGCTCCTGGAAGAGGTTGGGGACCAGGCTGGTGCCGTCCAGCGGTTGCGCAGGGTCGTGGATCTGGACGCCTCCTTCCGTGATGCCGCCAGCCGGTTGTCCGCCCTCTCCCAGTGACGGTATAATCCGGTCGTTCTCCAGGCCGGCGGCAATGTGTCGCGTACCTGAGCCCCAGGAAGAGAATGCTCGAAGCCGCACTACCGACGCTTGCCGCACTGCAGGCTCCTGTCCTCGACCGTCTCGCGGTCATGGAGGCGGAGTTGCACGGCATGATCACCGCGGACTTCGGCGCGATCAACGAGGTCAGCGAGTACCTGTTTGCGCGCAGGGGGAAGTATCTCCGACCGACGCTACTTCTCCTGTCCAGCGAGGTTGGCGGAAGACCGGGTCCGGAAGCGATCAGGCTCGCGGCGATCGTCGAGTTGATGCACGTGGCGACGCTGGTCCACGACGACGCGGTGGATCATTCGCCCAAACGCCGGGGCATGCCGACAATCAATTCGCGCTGGAGTCACCAGGTCGCGGTGATCATGGGTGACTATCTGTATTCCAGGGCCCTCGTCGAAGTGACAGACATGGGGGATGTCAAAGCGATCTCCCTGCTGGCCAATGCTTCGAATCGAATGTCGATAGGGGAGATGAGGCAGCTGGCCTCCCACGACGCCCTCGGCGCTACGGTTGAGGACTACTTCAGCCTGTGCGACTGCAAGACGGCGTCGTTGATGTCCGCTGCTTGTGAACTCGGAGCGCTCGTCGGCAGGTCGGAATACCGCGAGGCGCTCGGAGGCTACGGACATGATCTGGGAATGGCATTCCAGATCGTCGACGATCTTCTCGACTACACGGTCTCCTCGGAGGTTACGGGAAAGCCGCATGGATTGGACCTGAAGGAACACAAGGTTACGCTACCTCTTATTGCGGCACTGCCGCATTTGAGTACTGCGGATCGTCGCACTGTCGATGAGCTGTTCGCGGATCCTTCGCCAGCCGACGATCATGTAGACGAAGTGATCGAACTCGTGCGGGATGCCAGCGGTCTCGAAGAAGCCCGAAAGACCGCCCGATTCTATGCTACGTCGGCGAGCCGGCACCTGGAAGCGCTGCCGGACGACCCGGCAGTCGAGATCCTGCGGTCAACAGTGGAATTCGTCCTGGAGCGTCAGAAGTGAGCATGGATTTTGGCGGCCGCCGCCGACCGTCGGCCAAGCGGGTAAGCCTGATCGTGGCCGGGGGCATGCTGCTTGGCTCCCTGCTCACTGAACTCGCCGCAATCGCACTGCCGGCGAGCGCGGCCCGTGAGTTCTTTATCACGACCGTCGCCGCGTCGCTCGGTCCGCTCACGGTGGACCTGCTGGTCATCGCAGTTACGCTCGGTCCGCTCGTGTTGAGACTGAACATTCTCAGCGTCGTCGGGATATTACTTCTGGCGTGGTTCTCGCGATCCTTGCTCTGATCGCTCCCGTCCTTCGGAAGGTGCACATATGTTCGGCAATCTCGGGATGTGGGAAGTACTCATTCTCCTGTTCATCGTTCTTCTCTTGTTCGGGGCGAAGCGCCTGCCGGAAATCGGAGGTTCGCTCGGCAAGGGAATCCGGGAGTTCAAAGGCTCCCTGAAGGAAGTAGAAGGAGAGTTCCGGGAAATCAGCAACGCTGCGGACACGACTACCGGGACGACGAACGCGGAGCGCGAGAAGCAGGAGCAGAACTCCACCTGAAGATGCACGAGGGGCCCGGAATTCGAGTAATTCCGGGCCCCTCGAATCTCTCGGGAACTCTCTCCTCAGACCTGTTCCTGCACCCGAAGTCGGTCGCGCAGATCGATGACCTCCGCAGCTTCCCGCAACGCCTGGACCCAGCGGTCCACACTCATCTGTGACATCTGCGACTCCATCTGCGCTCGCAGCTGGCCCCTCATGACCTGGAAGCGTTCGACATCTGCCTCCGTGCGCTCATCGACCCGGA
Source organism: Gemmatimonadota bacterium (assembly GCA_039585935.1). Taxonomy (GTDB): domain Bacteria; phylum Gemmatimonadota; class Gemmatimonadetes; order Palauibacterales; family Palauibacteraceae; genus Carthagonibacter. The sequence goes on along the minus strand of JBDGUY010000025.1, from coordinate 1,071 downwards.
GATACACTATGGCGTCGCCTGCATCGTACGGGCCCTCGATCGTGCCCGGCGTTGCACCGAACGCCGCTCCGACTGCTTCTGTTCCCCGACCGAGGCCCTGAACGAACTGACCGCGCAGGAACGGACCTGCCTGTCCGTACGTCCAGCCGAGCGACTCAGCCGCTGCTTCGAGAGACGGAGCGGCACGCACGTCGTCCAGTCTGTCGGCCGCCAGCTCGAGGGCCCTGTCAGTTCGCATCCGGACGCGGAGAGTCTCCTCGATCTGCGGGCGCACTTCCTCGAAGGAATACGTCCCCTCGTCGGTCCGTGAGACTACCTCGAGCATGTGAAACCCGGAACCGTTCTCGAAGAACTCGCTGACTTCCTCGAGCGGTGTGAGTGGATCGACCGCCCATTCGACGCCGACGCCCAGAGATCCCGCTCCAGGCACGAAGTCGAATCCGTCGGTCAGGGTCACATCGGACCGGATCGATACGCCAAGTTCTTCGCCGGCAGCTACGATCCCTCGATTCAGCGCGATTCCCTCGAACTCATCCATGATCCGGAAGATCTCGTCCTCACCCGCCTCGGACAGGACGATCGGGAACAGAATGTGAGCCACGGTCAGGGTATCCTGCGCCCGCTCAGTGACGGTGAAGATCCGATAACCGGCCGGAGTCTGCAGGGGAGCCGAAATGTCGCCGACGGCGAGATCGGAAACCGATCCGGCGATTGCCTCGACGAGCTGATCCGGAGCGAAGCGGCCCAGGAGTCCACCGCTGGTCGCGGTCAGCGAATCCGACGAGAACTCGGCCGCGGCCTCCTCGAACGTCAGCTCACCGGCCTCGATCATCGCCCCGACAGAATCCGCGAGCGCGGCCGTCGCCACCGTATCGGCCGCCGTCGGCGTGGTCGAGAAACTCACCAGGTAGGCGACGGCGCTCGCCGGCCGCACGAATTGATCTGGATTCTGGCGATAGTACTGGCGCGCGTCGGCTTCCCCGACCTCGATTTCGGTATCCTGCAGGAGGGCGTCAGGGCTGGTGGAAATATAGCTCACCGTGGCCGATTCGTTCTGGTCCCGATACGCCT
>JBDGUY010000024.1:0-17193 GCA_039585935.1 Gemmatimonadota bacterium | reverse complement strand
AACCGGTCGCGGCGCTCTTCCAGTGCCGTGAGAACGGCATCCGGGTCCGTCCCCGCGCTGCCGTCCTCTGCGGTTCCGACCGGCGTCGCTCCGGAGTCGCCGCCCGCTGATGCTCCCGCGACGTTTCGCCACATCTTGCCCAGCGCACTCACTTTCCGGCGTCTCTGAATCAGGCCGCTCATCCATATGGTCATCGTCTCCGGCAATCCGAGCAGGCGCAGGGTCTGCCCCGTCGGAGCGGTGTCGAATACGACGCGGTCGTAGTCCGCATATTCATCCAGCACCCTGGCGAACCTCTCGAACAGCGCGGCCTCTGCTGCGCCGGGAGACACCTGTGCGACGTCGATCTGTCGCTCGACCTCGGCGACGAGGCGGGGAGGAATGGCCTCCGCGAGACGATCTTTCACATCGGATATGTACCGTTCCGCTTCGCGCTCCGGGTCCAGTTCCATCGCGTACAGATTCCGGGTGACAGGTCGGACGTCGGACCCGAGCTGGATCTGCAGCACGTCGCTCGTCGAGTGTGCCGGGTCCGTGGACACGAGGAGCGTGCGTTGTCCGGCTTCGGCGGCGGCGATTGCTGCGCTCGCGGCGATCGTCGTCTTCCCCACCCCGCCCTTACCGCCGAAGAACGAGATTCGACGTGTCAGCAGCACCGGAACCCGCCCTCCGGCGACTGCTCCATCCCGAGTCGCCTGTGCCATGCGTGGAATCCGTCGATCAGATCCGGCAGTAACTCCAGGGTATAGAACGAAACCGGGCTCGGCACTCCCAGCATGTCCGAAATGCCGAGAACCAGGAACAGGTCCCGCTGGCGGAGATGCTCTCGCTGAATGGCACTCCGGTACGGGGCCAGATAGATCCCCTCGTAGATTTCTCTGGCCGATCGGGCACGCCAGCGCAGTTCGGCCCAGAGTCCGGCTCGTCGACCGGATTCGGCCTCGATATCCTGTCCGGTTGTGGTCAGGGAGTCCCGCATTCGACTCTCGTGTAGCGCACCGGCAACGGACTGTCCGCCGACGGTTCCGTCGGATCCTTGACCTGACCCGCGAGAATTCCGTCTGAGGGCGCGAGCCGGAGGACCAGCGGTGGAACGGACACCCAGACACTGTCGGCGCCGAGTGGTAGCCACCCTGGAGCTTCACTTCCTGAAAGACGTTGTGCCGGGTCCGTTTCCAGCCGCAGGGCGCCGTGCTCGTCATCGGGCAGCAGGTCCGCGGTCAGCCAGAGCCGGGCCGGAAGCCCCGGTCGTTCGAGACCGGATTCCACGCGCCAGCACCCCAGCGCCGGGTGTCCGATCGACGGGTCTGAAGGCGACGGGCGGACTTCGAATCGACTTCGATCACCGATCCCCTCGTCCTCGTCCTGCCGGGTGGCCTCCCGGCCTGGCGGCGCGGCTGCTGGCGCGGCCACCTCCGCCAGGTCTGCATCCACCCGCTCACTCACATCGAGCTTTCTGTTCCCGGCTTCCTGCCCGGCCGCCGATTCCTCGGCCTCGACGATCGCCTGTGCCTCGCTCTTCTGTCTGGCCGGGGCTTCGACCGCCGCCGGCGCTTCAACCGACTCGCGCCCGAAATCCAGCTCCGCCGGGAGATCCCGCCCACGCTGCAAGGCGAGCTCCCTGCCGAGCAATCCGGCCCCGGCGGCGATCGCAATGCTCGCCGCCCAGGCCAGGCCGACTCTGGGAATGCGTCGACGGCCTCTTGCCCCGGCCGCTCGGGGCCCGATACGTACGGGCTCGCGGTCGGCCGGATCGTCAGAGGTCCGGCCGTCCGAGCGAGCCTGCGCCACCAGGTTCGCAAACGGCGGCGCGGTGGCCGGAGGAGAATCGGCGGCAGAGAGTATCGCCCGGGCCCGCTCCCGCACGGCACTCGCCTCTTCGAGACTGGACCTGCACTCTTCGCACTCCTCGAGGTGAACGGCGATCGCTGCGCCCTCGGAACCGCTCTGCGGACCCAGGGCTCCGTCCAACCATGCGTGCAGCCGATCCTCATCGATGTGCGACACTGCTCTCCTCGTCTCCCGTCGCCGCCTCGTAGGCCGCGGCCAGCTTCCGTCTGGCCCGTGATAGTGTCGTCCCGACCGCGCCGGGAGACAGTCCTGTCGCCTCGGCGATCTCCGCGTAGCTCAGACCGGCATCGCAGAGCAGCAGCGCTTCCCGGTCACGCTCGCTCAGGGACTCGAGTGCCTGCCTGACCATTGCCCTGCGAGCGCTCGCCTCGAATTCCGCGTCGGGTCCCGCCACGGACTCCGAGGAATCCGCCTCGGCCCGGATCAACTCGAGCTTCTGACGCCTTCGAATCGCCATCCGCGCCTCGTCCTTCGCCAGGTTTCCGGCAACCGTGAACAGCCATGCACGAGGATCGTCCGGTATCGGGTCCGCCTGGAGCGCCCGCACGAAGGTCTCCTGCGCGAGGTCACTCGCGCGCTCCGGATCCCACACCTTCCGATCGAGGAATCGCACCAGGTCGTCCCACACCTCCCGGTAGAGTGTCGCCCAGGGCTCGCTCACGGCCTCCCCGTTACTTCCGATGACGTCCGACACGGGAATCTCTGCACACGCGACATCAGGCCAGCCAGGGTCGCAGACGCAGGATCGCATCCGCCCGGTGACTGCGCACCGCCTTCACCTCAGGCGGCAACTGCCCAAACGTCGAATCCCCGCCGGCCACCACGAACAGAGGATCGTATCCGAATCCGTTGTGGCCCCGCGGCCCGGTAGCGATTCGCCCGTGCACGGTTCCGTTCACGAGCAGAGTGCGCCCTTCGTCCGCCAGAGCCAGCGCGCATCGGTAGTGCGCTCCTCTCCGTGCGTCCGGAACATCAGCCAATCGGTCCAGCAACCACCTGTTGTTTGCTTCGTCCTCTTCCAGATCGCCCCTGAACGTCTGAGGCGCGAACCGGCGGGAGTGGATACCCGGCGCCCCATCCAGGGCGTTGACACAGAGACCCGAATCGTCGGCGATCGTGGGAAGGTTCGACCGGCTGCGATAATAGTGTGCCTTGGCCAGCGCATTCCCCTCGAACGAGTCGAACACTTCGATGGATTCTTCTTCCGGGTGCCTCTGGATACCGGCGTCGGTGAGCGACAGGACCTGGATTGCGAGCCCCGCGAGCAGATCCTGGATCTCCTGAAGCTTGTGTGCGTTGCGGGTGGCTACGAGAAACGTCCGGGACATGGGAATCAGGCCCGGACCTGCTCAACGGCTCCCGACGGACGCCAGTGCAGGAACGTCGCCCGGGGAATTCGGCTGTCCGCCCCGTCTCGCCCCGGAGTCGAAGCTGAGGAGAATGAGCAGCAGCGGAAGATACACCAGTGAGGTACGGAACAGTCCGCGCGCGGCAGGAGAATCCGCCCGAAACCAGAAGCGAACGGCTGCCGCGAGATAGCCGAGGCCGAGGGACAGCGCGACAAAAGCGTACACTGCCCCGGACAGGCCGAGGAGCGCGGGAAGCAGACTGGCAGGAATCAGGGCCAGGGCGTAGAGCACTGCCTGGTTCCGTGTCTGGTGCCCCGCAGGGTCCGTGACCCCGAGCATCTTCAGGCCGCCCCGGCGGTAATCCTCTCGAAACAACCACGCAAGTGCCAGAAAATGCGGCAACTGCCAGAAGAACAGGATTCCGAACAGGGCCCACGCGCCGGGGCCGAGTTCGCCGCGAGCAGCACTCCAGCCTCCCATGATCGGCAACGCACCCGGAATCGCTCCGACCAGTGTGGACAGTGAGGAAACCCGCTTCAGCGGCGTATAGACGAGCACGTAACTCAGGAGCGCGATAGCCGCGAGAACGGCGGTGAGCGGATTCACGATCGCCGCCAGCAGTACGATTCCGACCAGCGATATCACAGCCGCGAAGGCCACTGCAGCTCCCGGAGTCACCCGTCCGGTGGGAAGCGGTCTTCCCCTCGTGCGCTCCATAAGAGAGTCGATGTCTCTCTCGAGGAGCTGATTCAGGGCACTCGAGCCTCCCGCCACCAGGCCGATGCCGAGAAGCGTGGCGAGGAGCAGACGCAGGTCCGGTCGACCACTGCTTCCGATCACGAATCCTGCAGCGCTCGACACCAGGACCATCAGCGTGATCCTGGGCTTCGTCAGCTGAACCAGGTCCGGCAGGCGATTCCTCCTGCTCTCCGTCATGATTCGGCCTGCAAGCGGTCGATGATCTCCGATGTCGATCGTCCCTGCTCGAGCTCGATCAACCTGACTTCGCCACCAGCCGCAAGAACCGCTTCGGCTCCCGCGATCTCTTCGACGCTGTAGTCCGCTCCCTTAACGAGCACATCGGGCAGCAACTGCTCGATCAACCGGGCCGGAGTATCATCGTCGAAGATCGTTACCGCATCCACGCAACGCAGCGCAGCAACGAGGCGGGCGCGATCCCCTTCTGACTGGACCGGTCGCCCGGGACCCTTCAGACTGGCTGTCGAGCGGTCGGAATTGACCGCCACCACGAGCGCGTCACCGAACTCCCGGGCAGTCTCGAGGGAGGACAGGTGACCACTGTGCAGCAGGTCGAACACACCATTGCTGAACACGAGCCGATAGTCGCGCGGACGACCGAATCGTGCGACGAGCTCCTGCTCCGAAAGAACCCTGCCGGCCGATGACATCGGGTCGTTCAATACAGCGTCTCATCGAGTGCGCCACCCAGCCCCATCACGGAATCGGCCGGTGGATCCTGCGGTTTCCGGGCGAACAGCACCTTCAGCGCCGGTGGGACGATGAACGTCGAGAGAATGACCATGATCAGAATCGCGCTGTATACCGAAGAGGACAGAATTCCCGCCGTGAGGCCGATCGAGGCGAAGATGAGTCCGACCTCTCCGCGCGGAACCATCCCGACGCCCACGAGGAGCTTCGAGGTGTCCGGCCTGGTGACTCCGAAACCGGACACGAGCTTTCCGATGATCGCGATGACCGTGAGAATCAGACCCACCGCCAGAACCCCGAGATCGAAGTCCTGCGTCCCCGGAATGAACAACCGGACATTCACGGGCGCGCCCACCGCGACGAAGAAGATCGGAGTGAAGATATCGGCTACCGGCTCGATCCTCTCGACCACGGTGTCGAACTGGTTCGTCGATGAGAGGACCAGGCCGGCGGCAAATGCGCCGATGATCATAGCGGATCCGGCGAGGTCGGCGAGAGCGGCGATTCCCAGCGCAAAGCAGAACGCCGCCACCAGCAACACGCCCCTCGTCCGCATGCGGTCCACGAAGTCGAAGATCGCGGGCGCGAAGCGGGTGCCCAGCACGACGGCGAGCACGAGAAACCCGACCGCGAACACGAAGATCTTCGAGACCGAAAGGACACCGAGCGCCACGCCACCCACCATCCCGGATACGACGGCGAGAATGACGATTCCCAAAACGTCATCGATCACCGCAGCGCCAATGATGATCCGGGCCTCCGGCGTGTGCATGCGGCTCAGGTCCGAGAGCACCCGCGCAGTGATTCCGACGGAAGTCGCGGTCAGAGTGGCGCCGACGAATATGGCCACCACGACGAAGCTGACGCCGTCCGGTCTGACGCCGATCGAGGGACGGGCCAGGTACCAGTACAGGAAGCCCAGCAGAAACGGCAGAAAGACTCCGATCAATGCTACCCGGGCCGCCGTGGGACCCACCCGGAACATCTCCTTCAGGTCTGTCTCCAGCCCGATCTCGAACAGCAGCAGGACGACGCCGATCTCGGCCAGGACATGAATGATCTCGTACATCTCACCCGAGGCTGGCACTACGCCCAGCACGCTCGCGCCCAGGAGCACTCCCGCTACGAGTTCACCGAGGACGGCCGGCTGTCCTCGGCGCTCGGCCATCTCACCGAGTACTTTCGCGAAAACGAGTATGGCGATCAGGGTAAAGAACACGTCCCGAATCCTCGGTCCGTGCCCGCTCGAGTCCTCGGCGTGAGCTTCCTCCTGCCCAGAACCCGCTTGCTGCATCGCACCGGCGACCTCGCCCGAGGACTCGTGCCCATCAGCCTCCTGCGGTTCCGCCTGCATGGACCCAACGGGCGAAGTGCGTCCGTTCTCGACCAGCCCGGCCGCCGTTCGTTCTGCCGCCAGGCCGGAGCCCGGAACTACGAAACCGGGGACCGGGCGGCCCGCGATCAACCAAAGACCGAGAGCCAGAAGCGCGACTCTACGGAGCCGCCTCCCGCTTCCCTTCCGGCCGTTCACGGGCGAGACCTGGGGTCTTACCATTGGGACTGCGCTCCGTCGAGGATCTTCTGCACGAGATCGGTGATGGCCAGTTCCTGGCCTCTGAGCTCGAGCTCCGTCTCTGGCGTGTACTCTCCGATTCCGGTCACAGATGCCCCGCTCCAGATGATCTCGTTCCTCGTGTTGTCAATGATCTCGACCCTGGCCGAAAGTCTGATCCTGCGCTGAAACACCCTCGCCCCGACTTCTTCCTGGCTGGCGAAGTTCACTGCCGTATCGTCGTACCTCGTCAGAATCGTCATGATCGTGGCGTCCGCCGATTCCTCCGCACCCAACTGTGCCCCCAGCTTTCCGGTCGCGGCGTCGAGCAGCTCCGCGGTGACCTTCTCCGTGAGCGCAAACTGTGTCGTCTGATTGTCGATCGGTGCTACATAGATCGTCTTGACGTGAGCCGGAAGTCCACCGCCACCGGAGAAGGTGTAGTTGCAGCCGCTGACGGCGCAAAGCACACCGAGTGCCAGGCTATGGCTGATACGGAAGCGCATAGATCTCGCTCTGATGTCGGTCCACCGGGCTTTGCACCTGCTCAATCTCCCACCGCACCCTGCTCGGGCGCTCAAAATCCCTGTATTCCGCGCTCAGCGGCCAGGCTCCGTCCACCGGCCATTCGACCCGGACCCGGCGCACGACCTTGTCCCGCCGTCTCTCCTCCAGGGCTTCGATCCGGCCCTGCATCACATAGAACACCTGGGTACGATCTCCGAACGGTCCGTAGACGAGGACCGAATCCCTGCCGGCGATAAACGCTCTCGGCACCGAGCCCGGCTCCGGACGGAACAACCCGGCCATGGCGAATACGAACGGCCGTGGCGGTACGTCTATGTCTTCGATCTGGCCACGAGAGGTGAGCCGTCCGCCAGCGCTCGCGATCGCCATGGCCACGTCTCCCGACGTGAACAGATCGAGCCTGAGGCTGTCGGGGGGATTGAATCGTCCGACACCATCACCCTCGACGTCGCCCCGCAGGTCCCCGTAGCGCCATGCGAACCGGATCAGCGCCGGTGCCTCGGGGCTCCCTGTGCCCGATTGCAGCCGATTCGCGATCGCGACCGGATTGTCGAGCGCCGGTCCACTCTCGATAGACGTCGCACAGGCCGCTATGAGGAATGCAGCGGAAACGGTGCCTGTCCGGCGGACTATTCTCGTGTTCAACGTGCGGCCAAGCTACCCGAGCCCCGGAATAGGGTCAAGAAAATCACTCGCTTTCCGGCGTCGGCACACCGGACCCCGACGAACCGGCCACGGCCGCACTCTTCAACCGTTCGAGTATCCGCTGGGCATCCTTCGGAATCCGGCGCAACCGAAGATCTGAATCCGTACATACGAGGGTCGTCGAGCCGCGGGCCAGAAGCGCCTCGTCGTCCGCCCTTCGCGCTTCGTACGCGAACGTGACCGTGCGGCTTCGAACCTGCTTCACACGCGATAAGATCCATACTCGCTCGTCGTAGCCGGCTCCCTGGCGATAGTCCAGCTCCGCATGTGCCACGGGCAGCAGAATTCCCTCGTCTTCGAGGCCGGCGTACGAGATGCCGTTGGCGCGCATCAGCTCCGTCCGGCCGAGTTCGAACCAGGCCAGGTAGTTCATATGGTGAGCATGACCCATCTGATCCGTTTCCGCGTATCGAACGCGGATCTCGGTTCTGCTTCCGGGAATCTCTTCGACTGCCATGTCTCATGCCGCTCCGCTGTCCGTGTATCGCCTGCAGTCCGGCCCTGCTCTATACTGTCGCCGATGGATCAGAATGGCACCCTCATCGTCTCCGACGCCCATCTCGGCGCCGCGCCCCTCGAGCACGAGGACGCGTTCCGGCGGTTCCTTGCCCGGGCGGCGGACCGGACCCGGGACCTGGTGATAAACGGGGACCTGTTTGATTTCTGGTTCGAGTACGGAACCGTGATCCAGCGACGTCACTTCCCCGTTCTCCGTGTACTCAGGGACCTCGTCGATTCCGGAGTGCGGATCCGACTCGTAGCCGGGAACCACGACTTCTGGGGCGGCTCGTTTCTTACGGATGAAATCGGAATCGAATTGATCGATGGACCTGTCGTGACCGCTCTCGGGGACCGGCCGGCCATCCTGGCACATGGTGATGGTCTTGGTAGCGGAGACTGGGGCTACAAGGCTCTCAAGTTCGTGATTCGCAGCCGTGCGGCCAGATCCGGATTCCGTTGGCTGCACCCGGATCTGTCGGCAGGAATCATCAGTCTCGTCAGCCGCACGGAGAGTCGTCACGGCGGTCTCCCTGACGCCGAGTCGCTGGGGCGTGCCTCCCGCCTTCATTCCTGGGCAGCAGAATATCTCACGGCTCACCCCGATGTCGAACTCGCTGTTCTCGGGCACTGTCACGTTCCGGAAATCCGGGAGGTCGTTCCCGGACGCTTCTATCTCAACTCGGGAGACTGGGTGCAGCACTGCAGTTGGGCGGAAGTCGAAGCGGACCGAATGCGGGTTCTCCGACTGCCTGAGCCGGGCGGCGGGCCGGAACTGGTGTCCGAGGTCTCCTTCTCTTCTCCGCCGGCACGGAAACCGGAACTTGATGCGACGGACGCAGGAGATCGCGACGATCAGGGTCCAACCGGGATGCTGTAGCGAAATGCCGCACCGGGCGATCCGTCCGGCGGAGGCACGACCTCGCCGGTGAAGTCCCACAGCTGTGCCGAGACCCAGGCGTCCACTCCCGCAAACAGGGCCCAGAACACCGCCAGTGTGGCCCAGTCCTCGAACTGGTCCTCCCGCAGCCCGACAAGGTCTTCGTCAAGCGGGTCGGCACTCTTGGCCGCATTGAGCTTGGCATTGGTCTTCAGCAGCATCCACAGGCTCCCGGCTTCCATCGCGAAGTAAAAGGCTCCCCGACCGGGTTGATCTACGGACACCTGGCCCCAACCAGGCAATACGAGAGAGCGGAAGAACGCACCCATCGGGCTGACTGGCGGCGACACACCTGCGCTGTCGGTGTCGAGGGCCTGGACGCTGGAGGACACCGGGATGGTATCGAGCGCGGGAGAATCCGGCGGAATCGGCTCCTGCGCACTTGCGGCGTGCGTCGCAGTGGCGACGAGGCAAGCGAGCAAGGCAACCTTCAGCAATACCGTGCCGAGTCTCGGCTGGACGTGGCGGGAGCGCGTGGGAATCGAACCCACCCGGGACGCTTTTCGCGCCCCGAAACGGTTTTGAAGACCGCTGACGACACCAGCCGTCATCCGCCCCCTCATACTCAGTCGACCACCGCCCGACCTTCGGGCGCGATCAGGGTAGACGCGCTACGACGTCGATCTCGACCCTCGCCCCCATCGGCAGCGAACCTGCCTCGATCGTCGATCGCGCCGGATACGGTTCGGTGAAGTGCTCGGCGTAGATTTCGTTCAGCTCTGCGAAATCGGCCATGTCGGCCACGTAGACTGTCGTCTTCACCACGTGCCCAAAACCGACTCCAGCCGCTTCCAGAACCGCGCGCAGATTCGCGAACACCCGATACGCCTGCTCTCTGATCCCCGGTCCGACGAGCTCCCCGAGCGCGGGATTCAGTCCAATCTGACCCGCCGTGAACAGAAAACCTCCTGCCACACACGCCTGAGAGTACGGCCCGATGGCCGCCGGCGCGCCGTCCGTGTGAATCGACTCCAGGTAGTGCATGTCTACTCCTAGAACAGGCCTTCGATGGTTCCATCCGGGTGGACGCACATCGCCTCGGCGGCCGGCTTGGCAGACAGGCCGGGCATGACCATTACGTCTCCGGTGAGCGCGACGATGAATCCGGCACCCGCCGAAATCCGAAACTCGCGAACCGTGATGTCGAACCCGCTCGGGCGCCCCTGAAGCGAAGCATCGTCACTGAGAGAATACTGCGTCTTCGCTATGCACACCGGCAGGTTGCCCAATCCGTTGTCCACGATGCGCTGCGCCTCCTTCTCTGCCGACGGAAGGATGTTTACGCCCTGTGCACCATAGACCTGTGTGGCGATGCTCTCGAGCTTCTCCCGCAGAGTGGAGTCCGTGTCGTACAACGGCTGGAAGTCGGCCTCTCCTTCGTCCAGCACGGCGAGGACCTCCTCGGCCAGCGCAATTCCCCCTTCTCCCCCGCGAGCCCAGATGTCGCAGTCTGCAGCACGCACGCCGCGCTCGCGACAAAAGTCGATCACGGCCTGCACCTCTTCCTGGCTGTCGTCGGAAAACCGGTTGACGGCCACGACGAGGGGGACCCCGAACTGGAGCAGGTTGTCTATGTGAGCGCCGAGATTATCGAGTCCGGCGCCCAGACCCGCTGGTCCGCCACCACCTGCCTTCAGGGCATGGTGCTTCATGGCGCGGATCGTGGCCACCAGGACGGTAGCCTCGGGCTTGATGCCCCCCATCCGACACTTGATATCGAAGAACTTCTCCGCTCCGAGGTCGGATCCGAATCCCGCCTCGGTGACGACGATGTCGCCGAGAGCCATGCCTGCCTGCGTCGCGATCAACGAGTTGCAGCCATGCGCGATGTTGGCGAACGGTCCCCCGTGCACGAGTGCCGGACCGCCTTCGATCGTCTGGACGAGATTGGGCCATAGCGCTTCCTTCATCAGCAGGGCCATGGCTCCGGCGACGTTCAACTCGCCGGCGCGCACCAGCGAACCGTCACGCCGGGCGCCGAGCACGATGTCTCCAACTCGCTCCTCGAAATCGGCCAGGTTTTCCGAAAGACAGAAGATCGCCATGATCTCCGATGCCGCGGTGATCCACCATCCCTCCTCTCGCGGGATTCCGCCATTCACGCCACCCAGGCCGATAACGGCGCTGCGCAGCGCCCGGTCATTCATGTCGATCGCGCGTTTCCAGTTGATTCGACGAATGTCGAGACCGAGCGAATTCCCGCGGAACAGGTTGTTGTCCATCACGGCAGACAGCAGCGAATGCGCAGACGTGATCGCGTGGAAGTCTCCCGTGAAATGGAGATTGATTTCGTCCATCGGCAGCACCTGCGAGTACCCGCCTCCTGCCGCGCCGCCCTTGATCCCGAATACCGGCCCCAGCGACGGCTCCCGCAGACACAGCATCGTCTTCTTTTCGAGCCGGCGAAGTGCCTGGGCCAGTCCGACGCCGACCGTGGACTTCCCTTCACCAGCCGGCGTGGGAGTCATTCCCGTGACCAGCACGACCTTTCCGTCTTGCTCCCTGCCCTCCAGCGCCCGAGGGTCGATCTTCGCTACGTAGTGTCCGTATGGCCTGAGGTCCGCATCACCGAGGCCGATCTCGGCGGCGACATCCTTGATAGGACGCAGGACTGCGTCTTGTGCGATCTCGATATCTGAAGGCATGAGTAGTTCCTTTCGGGTTAAGCCGGACGTCACGACCGGCGAGCCAGCTCTTCGAGCAATTCGTCGCGTGTGACCGGCACGGCTCCCAGCCGGCTCACTTCGATCCCTGCAGCAACATTCGCGAGCGCCGCCGCCTTGGCGAGTTCGGGACGCCCGATGAGCGCAGCGGCCAACACGGCGATTACCGTGTCGCCGGCGCCGGTTACATCGAACACCTCGCGGGCCCTCGACGGTATCCTGCATTCCCCGCCGCCGTCGCGCGAGAGCAGCAGCATCCCCTCCTCCCCCAGCGTGAGCAGGAGGTTGTCACAGCCCAACCGGTCCAGAAGCGGCAGCAAGTCCTCTTCGTCCTTCGGAGCTCGCTCGAGTCCGAGCGCGGCAGCCAGCTCCCGCACGTTCGGTTTGAATACGTAGGCGCCCTTGAAATCGAAAAAATGTCGAAGCTTCGGATCGACGACCGAAGGAATTCCCCGCCGTCGCGCCTCCTCCAGCAGCACGGCAGGAAGGTCTGGCGACAGCACACCCTTGTCGTAGTCCTCGAGCACCAGCACGTCGGCGGACTCGAGTGCTTCCAGCGCTCTTTCGCGCAGTGCTGACGAAAGACCTGACTCGGGCGGTGCCGCCGTCTCCCGGTCGACCCTGAGTACCTGCTGATGTCGGGCGATGATCCTCGTCTTCTGGGTCGTGGGACGCTGAGGGTCGAGCACCAGGTCGTCGACCCCCACTCCGTGTGACCCGAGGAGGTCCTGAAGCGACCGGCCCGCGGCGTCGTCACCGATCGTGGCCACGAGCCTGCAACGCGCGCCGAGTGCCACGACACCCGCCGCGACATTGGCCGCCCCCCCGAGAGCCGTCGCTTCAGCTTCGACGCGGAGAACGGGCACCGGCGCCTCCGGAGATATCCTCTCGACGGACCCCATGATATATCGATCGAGCATGGCGTCACCGACCACGAGGACGTTTCCGTCTCGCGCGGCGTCGAGCAATTCACGCCCCTGCGTCATGTCGAGAAAGGCCTGGTGCACGGCCACGGTCCGCCTTGCGAAGGGTCGAGATCTCCGGTAATCTGCGCCCACCCGTCGGTAGGATCGTAACACCTTGCCGGGCAACGCGCTCGGGAGGTTTCAACCGGACTTTCGGCCGCGAAGTTAGCCGGCTCGCGGGAGAGAGTCAAAGCCGGAGCGGACGACGAGCCCAGCCGCATGATCGTTCGGAAAGCCGCCCTCACACCGGTTCGCTACCTCGGTGACACGCTCAAGGAGTTCGCGTGGCACACTCAGCGATACTTCGCTCTCATGTGGCGGACGATTCACGCTACGGTGACCCGACCGTTCTACTCGGGTGACCTGGCGGTGCAACTCGATTCGATCGGCGTGGGTTCGATCGGCATCGTGATTCTTACCGGTCTGTTCACGGGTATGGTACTCGCGCTGCAATCGGCCGTCGAGATGCGACAGTTCGGAGCGACGATCTACATCGGCCGCCTGGTGGGTGCCAGCACCGTACGGGAGCTGGGGCCCGTCCTCACGGCCCTCATGGTCACCGGTCGCGCCGGCTCGGGCATCGCCGCCGAGATCGGTGCGATGCGCGTCACGGAACAGGTCGACGCGTTGAAGACGATGGGTGTGGATCCCGTCCGCAAGCTGGTGACGCCGCGATTCGTAGCCTGCCTGATCGCTCTGCCGCTGCTGACGATTATCACGGACCTGGTAGCGATCTTCGGCGGACTGCTTATCGCGATCGTGAAGCTCGACCTGACATTCGACCTGTACATACGGTCCGTGTACGTGACGCTGGCCGACAGCGGCTTCGTGCTACAGTACATCCCGGTGGATTTCATCGGCGGAGTCATCGTCAAGCCCGTATTCTTCGGCGCGATCATCGCGATCACCTCCTGCTATTACGGCCTGTCTACCCGTGGAGGAACCGAGGGAGTGGGGCGAGCGGCAACCGGAGCCGTCGTGACATCGTCGATCTTCATTCTCGCCACGGACTACTTCCTGACGCAGTTACTCATCGCGCTGTTGATCGAATGAGCGACAGGCGAGACCCCCTGTGGGATTCCGGTCACCTCCGGATCGAGCGAGAGGAAGCACGGCGCCTGATGGAGCTGGGTCGCTCGCGGGTCGAGGACGGTGCCGACGGTCCGGTGATCTCGCTGCAGGACCTGGCCCTGCACTTCAGTGATCACGTGGTGCTCGACGGGATTTCGCTCGATGTCACGTCTGGCGAGACGGTATGTATCCTGGGCGGATCCGGAGCGGGCAAGTCGACGATTCTCCGACTGATCCTCGGCCTGATCCGGCCGGACGGCGGCCGGATCATCGTGCGCGGAGAAGACGTGGCCACTGCGTCGCGCGACGAATTGCTCCAGCTGCGACGCGACATGGGAATGGTATTCCAGCAAGCGGCGCTGTTCGACTCCCTCACGGTGTACGACAACGTCGGGTTTTACCTGCACGAGCATGAGGACCTGCGGGAGGATGAAGTGGGAGAGCGTATTGACGAAACGCTCCGGATGGTGGACCTCGACCCGGACCAGGTGTCGGAACTGCTGCCGGCGGAGCTGAGCGGAGGGATGAAGAAGCGCGTGGGCCTTGCCCGGGCCCTGATCCACCAACCGTCGATCCTTCTATACGACGAACCGACCAGCGGCCTGGATCCGATCACCACGCGTACGATCGACGATCTCATTCTGAAGCTTCAGCGCGATCTCGGGGTTACGAGTATCGTGGTGACTCATGACATCCGCTCGGCCTTCCGGATCGGCAACCGGGTGGCTCTATTGTTCGATGGCCAGATCATGTTCCAGGGAACTCCCGAGGAGATGATGGACTCAGACGAAGGATATGTACGTGAGTTCCTCCACTGACGAGGACCGCATGCGCGTCCGGAGTCCGGCAGTGTCCGGACTCGGAGGTGAGTATTGAAACGCGGGTCCCCCGTCACGTGGGAGCAGGTTCGCGTCGGGATACTGCTGCTCGTTTCGCTGACGGTCCTGTCCGTCGCCGTGTTTCTCGTTGGTGACACCGGAAACGTCTTCGGCCAGAGATACCAGCTGGTGACGCTCGTTCGCTCTGCCGCAGGACTCGTCCCCGGGGCTGCGGTGCAGCTGGCCGGTCAGACTGTGGGCCAGGTGGACAGAATCGATCTCATTCCTCCCGAGTCACGGCCCGCCGGGGGCGAGGCGGTGGAGATCTACCTCAATATCGACCTCAAGGTCCAGGAACAGATTCGTACGGATTCCCGGGCCCAGGTCCGTACGCAGGGGCTCCTCGGGGACAAGCTGATCGACATCACGCCGGGTACGGCGGGTGCGACGGCTCTCGCGACAGGCGACACGATCCGTTCAGCGACTTCCGTGGACTACGACGCGCTGATCGCCGAGGGGGCGAGCGCCGTCGGTGAATTGCTCGAGGTGACGCAGAACCTGTCGGAGCTGACCCGGGGGCTGCTGGAAGGTGAAGGATCTCTCGGGCAGCTGGTGACCGACGAGGAGCTGTACACCAGGGTCACGGCGCTGGCGGCAAACCTCGATTCCCTGCTGAGTGCCGCTTCGGCGCCGAATTCGCAGCTGATGCGACTTCTTACCGATGATTCGTTGTACGCGTCTGTGCGCGCTTCAGCCGAGGCCGTGGAGTCCCTGACCGGTTCCATCGCGCGCGGTGAGGGCACGATCGGTCAGCTCATTCAGTCCGATTCGCTGTACCTGGCACTTCAGTCTTCCATGCTGCGGACGGACTCTTTGCTGGCCCGACTTCAGGCAGGAGAGGGCTCGGCCGGCAAACTACTCGCCGACGATTCCCTGTACGAGGAACTGTTGAAGACCGTCGTGGACCTGAATGCTCTGCTGGCTGCCATACGGGAGGACCCCGAACGCTACGTTCCTCCCGTGTCGGTGTTCTAGGCGGGCGGCGGGCGCACCTGTCAGGGTCGGGCGCGTTCGGAGGCGAGTTCGTGCAACGTCGCGAGGCGGACGATCCGGTACCGGGCCCGACCGCCAGGAAGCGTAACCTCGGCCTCCTCCCCAATGGCCTTTCCGAGCAGCGCTTTCCCGATCGGTGAAGCCATCGAGATCTCCGAGTTCTCGATATTGATCACATCGCCGAAAGCCAGCGTGTAGGTTTCCGTGATGTCGTCGTCCAGGTCCAGAACCTCGACCTTCGAGCCGAATCCAACTCGGTCCTGCGGAATCTGCTCCAGATCGATCTCTGAGATTTCCGACAACCGGCGCGAAATGTACGTCAGGCGCGCGCGCACGAGCTGCTGTCGCTCGAGCGCCGCCGAGTACTCGGAGTTTTCACGCAGGTCACCCAGCGCGACCGCTTTCTCGATCTCCCTCGGCAGAATCACGTTCAACTCGTGAAACAGAGCCTCTGCCTCGCCATTCAGCTTATCCAGCAATTCAGTCAACACGGCGTATCCAATCCTCAGTCTCTGCGGTAGGCTGTGACAGCTTCCCGGAACGAAAACGCCGCGAGGCGCATCGTGCGCGCCTCGCGGGTAAAATGCGTGATGGAGGTGCCGGGAATCGCACCCGGGTCCACGAATCTTTCTTCCTCGGCATCTACGTGCGTATTCGGGGATCTCATCTCGCGTCAGGCAGGGCTCCCCAACGGCCCGCCATCAGCCAGCCACTACGGCTTCCGCCATCTCGTTGGCTGCGGTCGCGGCTCCCGCCTCCAACCAGCCCGATTTGCGACGTCCGTCGGACCGCCTCGGGCCGGGCGGGTCCTGGGACGGGACGCGTTAGTTACGCGGCCAGCGCCATGTTATCGTTGGCACCTGAAAGGTTTCCCGGTGTTTAGCGAGGTTCCGAGCACCTCGGCACGCTTCCTCGGATTCCAGTATTCGCGTCGAATCTAGTTCACCCCCCGATTTCTGAAACAGCGGCAAAAAACGGACCGCCATAGCGGCCCGCTCATGGTTCAAACACTAGTGGAGGACTGAGGTTCCGTCAAACCGGATCCTCCCGGACGATCTTCGCTCTCTTGCCGTGACAGTTTCCGCCAATCGAAGGATCGAATATGTTTCGGATTCGACTCCCCTCAGGGTGGAGTGCTGAGATATTCAGGGCCGAGAGGCCCTTTCGTGTCAGGGAGCAGATAAATGCAACTCCGCGACTTCTTTTCGGAAGATGCGATCAAGCTGGACCTGGAAGCGGAAACGAAGGACGAGGCGCTGAAGGAACTCGTCGGGCTCCTGGGCCTGGACGAGAAATCCCAGGGCATTCTGTTCAAGATGTTGAAGCGGCGGGAGAATCTCGGATCGACGGGGATCGGACGGCGAATCGCGATTCCGCACTGCCGGTCACTCGTGGTCAACCGGTTGCGCGTGGCATTTGGCCGCAAGCCGGGTGGAATCGACTTCGACGCGATCGACAAGAAGCCGGTCCAGAATATCTTTCTCATCGTTGCGCCACCGCTCGAGGTGTCGAACCAGTATCTGCCGGTGCTAGGAAAGATCGCGCAGTTCGGCAAGGAACAGGATATTCCGGAGCGACTCGCTGAGATCCAGACACCCGACGAATTTCTCGCCCTGCTGGAGGAAAAGGGGGTCTGATCCGATGCATCCGCAGCTCGAGCTTCTCCTGGAGCTCCAGGATCTCCAGACCCAGCGCCAGGCGCTGGCGACCGAGGGCCTGAAGGATGTGGAATCCGAGGTGTTCGATCTGCG
>JBDGUY010000023.1:0-18325 GCA_039585935.1 Gemmatimonadota bacterium | reverse complement strand
CTGTCGGTGCACGGGATACACGAAGATCTTCGAGGCCGTGGAGCTGGCGGCAGCTACGATACGCGCGGCGGGGCGGCCCAATGCATCCCGATGAGCTGAATGCCATTCAGGCGGACCTGGCGGAAGACCCCGAGGACATAGCCGGTCTCGAAGCTGACGAGCACGCGGTGCTCGGCCGCCGCAATCGGCGGTACGAAGGGCATGCCAAGTCCACCGGGCGCGAAGTGTACACGGATGACCTGGCCCTGCCCGGAATGTTGCACGGGAAGATCCTCAGGAGCCCGCACGCTCATGCTCGCATCGTTGCCATCGACACGTCGGCGGCGGAAGCGCTGGATGGCGTACATGCAGTTTTGACCGGTGCGGACATGCCCACACCGTTCGGCATCATTCCATGGACCCGTGACGAGCACGCGCTGGCCGTGGATAGAGTTCGCCACATCGACGCTGGCTCTCGAAGCGATCAGCGTCGAGTACGAAATACTCCCGGCGATTCTGGAGCCACGGGAAGCCCTCGAGTCGTCAGCCGTTCAGATCCACGAGCCGACGAAAGAGGGACGGAACGGGAATGTCACCAAGCATGTCCTGCTGGAGTTCGGACAGGTAGACGATGCGATGGACGGGGCCGACCTCGTGGTGGAGGGAGACTACTTCTTCCACGGCACTACGCATGCTCCTATCGAGCCTCACTGTGCGATCGCCCGGCCGGAAGGGAACGGGAATCTGACGGTCTGGTCCTCGACCCAGGTCCCGCACTATCTGCAGCGGGAAATCGCCCGGGTCCTCGAGCTCGACGTCGCCAGGATCCGGGTTATTCAGCCGGCCGTCGGCGGGGCGTTCGGCGGGAAGTCAGAACCGTTCGATCTCGAGTTCAGCGTCGCACTGCTGGCCCTGCGGACCGGTCGTCCCGTGAAGATCCTGTACACGCGCGAGGAACTGTTCTACTCGCACCGGGGTCGCCACCCGATCGAGATGTGGTATCGAGTGGGAGCTTCGAAGGACGGCGAAATCAAGGCGGTCGATGCGAGGTCGCTTCTCGACGGCGGCGCATACGCATCTTTCGGGCTCGTTACCACCTACTACAGCGGACAGCTTCTCACCGCCCCTTACCGGATCGGGTCCTACCGCTTCGAGTCTACCCGGGTTTACACGAACAAACCGGCCTGCGGACCAAAGCGTGGACACGGGTCCGTGCAGCCCCGATTCGCATTCGAGATCTCGCTCGACAAAGTCGCCGAACGGCTCGGCATCGACCCGATCGAGCTTCGCCGCCGGAACTTCATGGGCACGGGCAAGACCGTCAACGAATTCACGGTCAAGTCGAACGGCTTCCTGGATTGTCTCGATGCCGTCGAACAGGCCAGTGACTGGAAGCGGAAATTCGGAAAATTGCCGCGCGGAAGGGGAGTCGGAGTCGCCGGATCCTGCTACATCAGCGGAACGAACTACCCGATCTATCCGAATCGGATGCCGCAGGCCGCCGCCCAGGTGCAGGTCGAACGGTCGGGAAGAGTGACGGTGTTTCACGGGGCGAGCGAGATCGGGCAGGGTTCGGACTCGACGATGGCGGCGATCGCAGCGGAGGAGCTCGGGGTGCCCCTCGGGTATGTACGTGTGGTATCGGCGGATACGGATCTCGTTCCGGTCGACCTCGGCGCCTATTCGTCACGGGAGACGTTGATGGTTGGCAACGCCACCCGGATGGCATGCCAGACGCTCGGCGCCACCGTGCGTGCGGCGGTCGCCGCAGAGTGGGGGATCGCAGCGGACGCCGTCCGGCTCGCCGGCGGCTGGGCGCTGGAGACCGGGAGTGCGACGCCTGCCGGCCGGAGAATACCCGTTGCCGAAGCATTCCAGCTGGCCGAAGCCGCAAATGGGACACTTGGGGCGGTAGGGCACTACGATACTCCGAAGGATATCCACGGCGAATACCGTGGCGGTACGATCGGTTCCTCACCCGCCTACTCGTTCACCGCGCACATCGCGGAGGTCGAGGTGGATCTGGACACGGGACTGGTCGATGTGAAGACGATCTGGGCGGCTCACGACTGCGGCAGGGCGCTGAACCCGATGCTCGTGGAGGGGCAGATCGAGGGCTCGGCCTACATGGGATTCGGCGAGGCCCTGATGGAGCGACAGCTCGTGAAGAGGGGCGATCCCGAGGGTGGGCTGCACGATGCACCGTCGTTGCTGGACTACAGGATTCCCACTTCCGTCGACTGCCCCGAATTCGTGGCGCTGATCGTGGAGTCGAACGATCCCGAGGGGCCGTACGGGGCGAAGGAAGCCGGGGAGGGACCGTTGCACCCCTCACTGCCGGCGATCGCCAACGCCATTTACGACGCGGTCGGTATCCGCATGGACCGGCTTCCGTTCACGCCCGACCGGGTCTGGAAGGCCATGCAGGCAGGCAGGACGACGGCCTGAGGACCGGCGTTCCGTTAGAACTTCTCGCCCTTTTCCTCCCGGAGATGGCTCCCCACGGGCCTGATCCGGGGCCACATAGTGTGGAAGTAGAGAGCCAGTCCGACGATCTGTGCGATCCCGGTCGCAAAAATCGTCCAGCCCATCCAGCCTCCAGGCGCACCAGGCCCCGCTGCCTCGGCCAGGAACCGGACCGCCGTCGCCGGGGCGAGGATCCACCACGCGATTCTGATCCGCTCCGGCCTGTATCGGTCATCGCCCTTTGCCGGTCGCGGGAACAGCCATAGCGCGACGCCGAGGATCAGGAACATCACGAATCCGATTCCCACGATGTGGGCATGCGCGGAAACCTGGTGCGGTGAAGGCCAGCGGCCGAGGATCTCTCTCCGGTACAGCAGGGTCCCGCCGTAGGCCAGCCCGACGAACAGAAACAGAATCGCCGTCTTGATGAACCGCCTCACCGTCGAGAACACGGCGTCAGGTCTCCGACCGCTTGAGCATCACCAGCATCATCTTGAACGGCGACAGCGCCCGAACCGCGTGCGGGATGTCCGCGGGCAGGTGCAACGCCCGACCTGGCGTCATGACGTGGGGAGTGGAGCCGATCATGATCTCGGCCTCCCCTTCGAGCCCGCAGATCAAGGCATGGTGGGGAGTCGTGTGCTCGGACAGCCCTTCGCCCCCGTCGAACGCGAATACCGTGACGCTGCCTGATGGTTGCTTGAGCAGGGTCCGACTCACCACCGCTCCGGCCTGGGACTCAATCAGCAGACCTGGCTCGATTGGCCGCTCCAGACCGGTGTCCGGCGTTTTGCTATCCATCGTCGTCTCCTCCGAGTCTCCAGTTCGCGTGTGCGCGTGACCCGCAGATATCAGCTCGCGATCGCCTGCCGCTGAAGGTCGAACAGCTGCTGAATTCCCCGGGCTCCGAGTTCCAGCAACTCGTTCAGTTCATCGCGTGAGAACGGGCTCTGCTCGGCCGTTCCCTGCACTTCGACGAATCGACCGTCCTCCAGCGCCACGAGATTGAAGTCGGAGTCCGCACTGGAGTCCTCGGGGTAGTCGAGGTCCAGGCAGGCGATTCCGCCCACGATTCCTACGCTTACTGCAGAGACGAAGCAGTCGACGGCCGTGCGCTCGACCCTGCCTTCGCGGGCCAACCAGCTGCAGGCCTCGTGCAGCGCGATGCAGGCACCGGTGATCGAAGCGGTGCGAGTTCCGCCATCCGCACCGAGCACATCGCAGTCGATCAGCACCGTGTGCTCGCCGAGAGCCTCGAGATCCGTGGCTGCCCGAAGTGACCGCCCGATCAGCCGCTGGATCTCCTGGGTCCGGCCGCGAGGACCGCGGCGCTCCCGGTCTGTCCTCGTATGGGTCGATCGGGGGAGCATGGCGTATTCAGCCGTTACCCAGCCGCCCCTTCCCTCGCGGAATGGCGGAACGCCCTCGACCACAGACGCGGTGCATAACACGCGCGTATTCCCGAAGGCGATGAGGCACGATCCCTCAGCGTTTGGTGCGGCGCCGAGCTCGAACGA
Source organism: Gemmatimonadota bacterium (assembly GCA_039585935.1). Lineage (GTDB taxonomy): Bacteria > Gemmatimonadota > Gemmatimonadetes > Palauibacterales > Palauibacteraceae > Carthagonibacter. Next base: position 14,363 of record JBDGUY010000023.1, on the reverse strand, counting down.
AACAGACCTCAATTCGTCCGGGGCTCGACCGTCGTGCCGTTGGTGTATCATGTTGCTCCTCGCTTCGAATGTGCGTTCGGTTTCTGATCGAGCGTCGGGCCGAAACTGCGCTATCAGACGCCGGCCCGCGAGCGAACCGGCGGAATCAGGCGGGACGCTCAACGCGGGTGCCGGCCGACAAATAGGGATCGGGAGGACGATATGATCGAGAATGCCACGTTTGGCGGAGGGTGCTTCTGGTGCACGGAGGCAGTGTTCGACCGGATCCAGGGAGTGGAATCGGTCGTATCCGGCTATACCGGTGGGCACCTGCCGAATCCCACGTACGACCAGGTATGCGCCGGGGACACGGGACACGCAGAAGTCGTCCAGGTGACGTTCGATCCTGCCGTGATCACATATCGCGAGATCCTCGAGATTTTCTTCGCCACACACGACCCGACGACGCAGGATCGCCAGGGTAACGACGTCGGAGAGCAATACCGGTCGATCATCTTCGCCCACGATGATGAACAGGAACTCGTCGCCCGAGAGGTGATCGATTCGCTGACGGCTGAGAACGTGTTCGAAGCTCCGATCGTTACACAGGTCGACCGCATGCACACCTTCTGGCCCGCTGAGGACAGCCACCAGAAGTTCTTCGCGCAGAGCCCCGGTCAGCCGTACTGCGTATTCGTGATAGCGCCGAAAGTCGCGAAGCTCAGGGAGCAGTTCGCCCACAGGCTGAAGAGCTGATCCGACTGCAAGGAGACGAAGATGCACATCCAGCCGTTCGAGATGGAGCGCTGGCAGTCGCTGTGGGAGAACGAGGTCACCTACAACCTGTCCGAAAGCGGGGTCGCGCCGTTCACGCTCGCTGAATTGCGTGAGTTGACCGGGGTAGACCCCTCCGGCACGAGCCTCGGATACGGTCACACGCAGGGTTCTCCGCTGCTGCGGGAACGGATTGCGGCCCTCTACCCGGGTGCGACTGCGGACAACGTGCTGGTCACCTGTGGCAGTGCCGAGGCGAACTTCATCGCCTGTTGGCGACTTGTGGAACCAGGCGATCGGGTCGTAATCGTGACTCCGACATACGGCCAGACTCCGGGCCTGGCCGCAGGCCTTGGCGCCGAGGTGGTTGAGCTTCCGCTCGAGGAACTACTTGGCTGGCAGCCGGCGCCCGGTGCCGCGACCGAGGCGATCGTAGATGGAACCCGACTCGTCGTGGTAACGAACCCGAACAACCCCACAGGCGCAGTGCTGTCGGAAGACGCGATGGATGAGATCGTGGCGGCGGCAGAGCGTGTCGGTGCCTGGATCCTGGCGGACGAGGTATATGCGGGAGCCGAGTTGTCCGGTCCGGTCACGCCTTCGGCGTGGGGACGGTCGAGTCGTGTGGTGGCCGGGGCGTCGCTGTCAAAGGCATACGGACTGCCCGGACTCAGACTTGGCTGGCTGGTGGCCAGCTCCGAGTGGCGAGACGAGCTGTGGGCCCGGAAGGACTACACGACGATCGCGCCGTCGGTACTGAGCGACCAGCTCGCGGCGGGGGCACTGGAGACGGAAGTTCGGAAACGAATCCTCGCGCGGTCCCGTCGTATCCTCACAGACCACCTCGAAATCCTGTCTTCGTGGGTCGCCTCTTTCGGCGGCAGCCTCCGATTTCGAGCGCCGGACGCAGGTGCGATCGCACTCATCGGTTACGATCTGAGAATTCCTTCGGCGCAGCTCGCCGAGCGTCTGCGAGTGGAGCACAGCACGCTCATCGTCCCGGGCGACCAGTTCGGTCGTGAGGGGTTCTTCCGCATCGGATTCGGTTACTCCGAATCGCATCTGAAGGGGGGACTGGCGGAACTGTCGGCCCTCCTCGAGCAGCTCGCCGAAACACGGCCGGCCTCTGCTCCGTAAGGAGATCAGAGACGGCCCGACGACGGGCCACCGGATGCACGGAAGGAGTTGCATGATGCGCAATCCAGGAACCGCTGCGGTTCTGAGTTTTCTTATCCCCGGTGTGGGGCAGTTGTACAATGGAAAGATCTGGCGGGGTGTGTTCTGGCTGATCATCACTCCGGGCCTGTGGATCGGGTCGGGCGGCTTGCTGGGTTGGATCTGCCACGTAATCTCGGCGATCACGGCCCACAATTACGCTCGCGACAACCCTCACCGCTGACCTCCCTGCAGAGGCGCCGGGCATGATCCGGCGCCTCCGCGGGCGCAGCCGGGATCCACTCCGGAACCTGGCACCCGTTGGTCCCTTACCGTGCGCCGATTATCTTAGCGCCCATGCTGCGACTTCACCCCTACGAATATCATCGCCCCGAGCGTCTGGCTGACGCGCTCGCGCTGTTGTCGGAACACGGCCCGACTGCTATGCCGATCGCGGGCGGCACGGATCTCGTGCCGAACATGAAGCACCGCCTGTTCACTCCTGCGCACCTGGTGTCGCTGCGTCGCGTCGTCGAGCTGCAAGGCTTCGACGAAGAGGCAGACGGCGCACTGCGGATCGGGGCGGCAGAGAGCCTGGATGCGGTGAGTCGCGATTCCGCTGTCCTCGCCCGGTGGCCGATGCTGGCCTACGCCTGCGCCAGGATTTCTGGCCCACAACTCCGTCGAGCCGGCACGCTCGGCGGAAACGTCTGCCTGGACACCCGGTGCACCTATTACAACCAGACCTGGTTCTGGCGGAAGTCGCTCGGGTTCTGCCTCAAGAAGGACGGCGACGCCTGTCATGTGGTCAAGGGTGGCACACGCTGTGTGGCGGCCCACTCGGCCGACGGCGCCACCGCTCTATGCGCCCTCGGCGCCGAATTGGAAATCGCCGGCCCGGATGGCGAGAGACGCAAGGTGCCAATCGAAGAGTTCTTCACCTCTGATGGGGTGTGGAACCGGCGGATGGAATTCGGAGAGATCCTGGTGGCGATCCGGCTTCCTGCGCCTTCGCCAGGCGCCCGCGGTGCCTTCCGCAAACTCCGGGTGAGAAACGCGATCGATTTTCCGCTCGCCAATATTGCCGCGCATGCCGATCTGGATGACGAACACAGGGTCATCGCCCTGCGCCTGTTTGTTTCCGGTATGGGCTCGTATCCGCGCAAGGTCGGTAAGGTGGAGGATCTCGCACGTGGATCCCGGTTGACCCCGGAGATCATCGAGTCGATCACCGACCAGGCATACCGGCAGTGTCACCCGCTCACCAACATCACTGTCGACGCCGAGTGGCGACGGGCGATGGTCCCGGTGATGACCGGGCGCGTGCTGCGCGAGATCGCCGGGACCTGAACGAGCAGAGGGCGCGAAGCCTCGCGGCCCCGCGCCCCCATCCCCTGCGCGTTCCGAATCAGCGGGTCGCTTTCGCCTCCCGCCAGCCGGACTCTTCCTACAGATCCACTCCGGTCGAACCGAATGGCGCGAAAATGGCTTCTACGAAGTCGAACACGTCATCAACGACGTCGAACGCCTGGGTGAGCGCCGCCACCTCGGCCGTCGAGAGCGGATCACCGTTCGCGTCAGTAAACATCGGCGACGAAGTCGAACCGTCCATCAGGGCCACCGTCTGGCCGTTGTGCACGACCGTGCCAGTGATGTTCTCTGTCTGGTCCACGCCTACGTCGAGTACCGTCACGTTGCCACCATCGGTGACCGTCAACATGACGTCCAGCGACACGTCTGAGGCGCTGAGGTCGATGTCACTGCCGACGTTGACCACGACACGCACGTTCTCATCGTCCATGCGCAGGTCGTACAGCATGTCGACCCGCATCGTCTCGGCCACGGTGTTGAATGCCACCGTCTGCACGAGATTGAAATCGAGGGTACGGGATCCGTCGGAAATGAACCCGGCTCCGGTGGCAGTGGCCTCGACATTATCGCCGAGCAGGGCGTAGCTCGCGCTCACCGTGTAGTCGAGACGGTCGACACCACCGGTATTGGCGAACACCCGGAGCTGCGTCGCGGAGGCGCTGCCCTCGTCCCTGAGATCCAGCCAGCCGGTCTCGTTCAACGGCATGACAGGCTCACCGGAGAACGGATCGACGGCGTAGAGAATGAAACGGACGCCGTTGGCCGGCGCACCGTCACGCTCGGTCATCGCGTAGCGACCGAGCACATCGTCCCACTCGAACGTCATGCCGAGGAAGTTGGACGGGAAGATCGGCTCCATCGCGAACGACGGATCCACCATCATCTGAGCGTTGAACGGGCGCGCCGGTCGCACCACGCCGGCCGGAAGCAGCTGCGCGAACGCGCCACCCTCGGCATCGAGCGCCGGGCCGACCAGCTGCAGTGACATCATCACGTCGCTGTCGACATCGAGCCGGCTCTCCAGCTCCGCCGCGGCCTGGGCCGTGGCGTCCGGGTCGAACGGCGTAACGGGCCCGGTCGGCCCGTCGTCACCGCTGCAGCCGGCGAGGCCGAACGCGACCATGGCGGTGGCGATCATAAAGGTTGGTGAATACATACGATACCGCATCTTTGTCCCCCTCGGTTTCCCAATTCAGCGACCCTGGCGGGCGTGACCTGTCACGCTCCGTATTTGCAAGCAGTATGCCCGGGAATAGCTAGATCGTAACTGGCATTAACACAGATGGTTAGCTGATTTCATGCCGCATGTCCGGCCGTTACCGTACATGACGAAGTTGCAGTGTGCGGTCCTGGTTTGCGCTCCACCTGCCAGCTTGACGGATCGAGGATCGACGGGGAAGTTGGGGCGCCCGGCACCCGGCCGGGTCTCGAACATTCCGGCCATGGATTGGGCGCAAGTCCCGTCTAATGGCCGCTATTGATATGACGATGATGTCTGGAGAAACCTTGGCACGCATAGGAATTCTGGTCGGGGGTGGACCCGCCCCCGGTATCAACAGCGCAATCAGTTCCGCCGCCCTGAAGGTGATCGACGAGGGCCACGAGGTGATCGGAATTCTCGACGGCTTCGAGCATCTCATCGAGGGCAGGACGGACATGATTCTGCCACTGTCCGCGGACGAAATCTCGCGCATTCATGGGACAGGCGGGTCGATTCTCAGGACATCCCGAGCCAATCCAACGAAATCCCAGGAGCGGTTGGACCGGGCGGTCGGATCACTTCAGGAACTCGGCATCTCAGGCCTCGTCACGATCGGTGGTGACGACACCGCATTCGGGGCACGGGAAGTCGCGGCCGCCGCGAAGGGGTCGATCCGTGTTGCCCACGTTCCTAAGACGATCGACAACGACCTGCCGCTGCCGGGTGATATGCCGACGTTCGGGTTCGAGACGGCTCGCGACCTCGGGTCACGCATCGCCCAGAACCTGATGGAGGACTCCCGCGCCACCAGTCGCTGGTTCTTCGTTACGGTGATGGGGCGGAAGGCGGGACATCTCGCGCTCGGAATCGGCAAGTCGGCCGGTGCCACCCTGACGGTGATTCCAGAAGAATTCTCCACGGAGCCGATCACCGTGGATCGGGTGTGCACGATCCTGGAAGGCGCGATTCTCAAGCGACGGGCGCTCGGACGACCGGATGGGCTGATAATCCTCGCCGAAGGGCTCGGCGAAAAGATGGACCCCGAAGAGCTGGCCCGGATGCCGGGGGTCGAGGTCGAGTACGATTCCTACGGCCATCTTCGACTGGCCGAGATTCCGCTCGAGACGATTCTGCGGCGGGAGATTCAACGCAGATTCGAAGCGCGAGGTGAATCCGTGCCGATCACGGACCTGCGGGTCGGCTACGAGCTGCGCTGCGCACCGCCGGTCCCGTTCGACGTGGATTACACCCGCACGCTGGGCTTCGGGGCCGCCAGGTTCCTTCTCGCCGATGAGGTCAGTGAATCGCTCCGCCTCGGCGGCATCGTAACGCTGTCGCGGGCGGGCCACCTGAGCGTTCACCCGTTCGAGGAATTCCGCGATCCTGACACCGGACGCACACGCGTACGCCTGGTCGAGATCGACTCCGAGGACTACAGGGTGGCCAGACAGTACATGTTGCGGCTCGAAGCTCAGGATCTCGAGGATCCGGAGATGCTGGCGGCGCTGGCTCGTGAGGCGAAGATGGAGCCCGAAGAGTTCCGGGCGCGTTTTGGGGGCGCGCTGAACGGGTACACGAAAGCGAAGTGAGTCTCGAGGTGCAGCCGCTGTTTCGTACCATCGTGTTCGACTTGGACGGCACACTGATCGACAGCGAGGGGCTGATCCTGGAGTCGTACCGTCACACGATGCGGAGCCACCTCGGCGAGGCCCCGCCGGATCAGTTGTGGCGCACGACGATCGGTCGCCCGCTCGCGATCCAGGTGCGTGACTTCGCGCGGTCGGATGAAGAAGCCGCGGCGATGATCCGGACTTACACCGAGCATAATCTCTCGAACCACGACCGCCTGGTACGTTCATTCACGGGAATCCGCCGGGCGCTCGAGGAGCTGAAGGCGCGGGGCAAGGTTCTGGCGATCGCAACGAGCAAGCGGCGTGTCGCGACCGGTATGGGCCTGGCGGCGTGCGATCTCCCGGAAGAGTGGTTTTCGGCAATCGTCACCGCGGACGACGTCACCCGCTTCAAGCCCGATGCAGAGCCCGTGATGCGGGCCCTCGTCGGCGCACAGGAGGGAGACGTGGAGCGCGCTGTATTCGTCGGTGACAGCATTCACGACATGCAGTCGGGTCGAGCGGCCGGTGTAAGGACAGCGGCCGTGCTGTGGGGACCGAACGACCGTGAAGTGCTGTCTCCCGAATCTCCGGATCTGTGGATCGAGCAGCCGGCTGAAATTCCGCAAGTCCTGGGCGGCCCTGTCGAGTAGACTCCGGGCCGGGCCCGTTCGTCATCCGAACTTGTGCTGCGAGTCCGGAGTCAGCCCCCGATCGGGTGCATTGCCACATCCATGGCGTCGTCCAGGGTTTCCGCCAGGTGGAAGTGCAGTGAGTCGCGCGTCTCCTCTGGAAGATCATCGAGGTCACCCTCGTTGTCCTTCGGGAGAATGATGTGAGTAATCCCTGCTCGCTGTGCCCCGAGCACCTTCTCCTTCACTCCGCCGATCGGAAGTACCCTTCCCGACAGGGTGAGCTCTCCGGTCATCGCGACGTCCGCGCGAACCGGTCGTTCGCTCAGCGCCGAGATCATCGCGATCGACATGGCGATCCCGGCGGATGGACCCTCCTTCGGCACCGCGCCCGCCGGCACGTGAATGTGGATTTCGTGGTCCTTCAGCTTCTCCTCAGGAATGCCCAGCGCGTCGGCGTGTACCCTGGCATAGGTCAGGCCGGCCCGGGCGCTTTCCTTCATCACATCACCGAGCTGCCCTGTGAGAACGAGACCATCACGACCCGGCATCACGCTGCATTCGACGACCATGATGTCGCCGCCGAACGGCGTATAGTACATGCCGGTCGCCACGCCGACCGTGTCCTCGAGGAGCTTCTTCTCCGGGTGGACCTTGGGCTGACCGATCAGGTCACGCAGATCCTCCGCGGCGACTGTAACGGTCTCGGCCTGCCCCGAGGCGATCCGCCTTGCGCTCTTGCGCGAGATCGAGCCCAGCTCCCGTTCGAGGTTTCGTACGCCGGCCTCGCGAGTGTAACTCGAGATGATCTCGCGGATCGCATCGTCGTCGATCGCCAGCTGATCCTCGCGCAGGCCATTGAGTTCCAGCTGGCGGGGCAGCAGGTATCGCTTCGCGATCTCGAGCTTCTCGTTCGCCGTGTAACCGACGAATTCGATTGATTCCATGCGGTCCTTGAGAGGACCGGGGATCTGGTGCGGGAAGTTCGCAGTCGCGATGAACATCACGTCCGACAGGTCAAACGGTATGCCGAGGTAGTGATCCACGAACGACTCGTTCTGCGCGGGATCCAGGACCTCCATCAACGCCGCTGACGGATCGCCCTGGAATGAGACGCCGAGCTTGTCGACCTCATCCAGCAGGAACACCGGGTTCTTGCTGCCGGCCCGCTTCAACCCCTCGATGATCCGCCCGGGCAGGGCTCCGACGTAGGTGCGCCTGTGACCCCTTATGTCGGCCTCGTCGCGCGCTCCGCCGAGTGATACGCGGACGTACTCCCGGCCCATCGCGTCCGCTACGGACTTGGCGATCGAAGTCTTGCCGACACCCGGCGGTCCGACGAACAGAATGGTCGAGCCTGTCCTGTCGTCAGGCTGTCCCTTGAGTGCTGACTCCTCCCCGTCCACCGGCTCATCCGTCGACTCGGCTTCCCGCTCCGCGGCCCGGTCGCTCTGCAGTTTGCGCACCGCGAGGAAGTCCAGGACCCGGTCCTTGACGTCCTTCAGACCGTAGTGATCGCGCTCGAGGATCTGCTCGGCTAATTCGAGGTCGAAACGGTCCTCGGTAGTCTTGTTCCACGGCAGGTCTGCGACGGTCTCGAGAAACGTACGTATGACCTGGGCCTCCGCAGCCTCCCGCGGTACGCGCTCCAGTCGCGCGAGCTCCCGCTCCACCTCCGTGCGGGCCTCGTCAGGAAGATCCAGCGCCTCCAGTCGCTCTCGCAGATCCTCTATGTCCTGGGAGTCACCGTCGTCGCCGAGCTCCGACTGAATGGCCTTCATCTGCTCACGAAGAAAGATCTCCCTCTGACGCTCGCCGAGTTCCTCCTGAACCTTGCTCCGGATTTGCGCCTGGGCTTCGAGCAGGCCGATCTGTCGCTGCAGATGGAGAAGCAGCTTTCGAAGCCGCTCCTCGACCGACAACGTTTCGAGCAGCTCCTGCTTCTCTTCGACCTCCAGCTCGGTATAGAACGCGATCAGGTCCGCCAGCTCTCCTGGATCCGAAACGCTTCCCAGAAGGTGGTCCACGATCTCCTTGGGCACGCCTCGAAGCCGGCTGAGCTGCGCCGCCCGTTCCTGTACCTCCTTGTACAGCGCTGCGAAGGCCGGGCTGTCGGCGTCCAGCGGGGGCATAGGAACGAGTTTCCTCACGACGGCCTCGAGGTAGCCGTCCGTCTCGTGGATTTCGAGCATCGCCCCACGGCCGTTGCCCTGGACCACGAGCTGCATGCCTCCCGGCACCTTCTGCATCTGGGCGACGCGAACGATCGTGCCGACCTTGTACAGCGAATCCGGGACGGGATCTTCGACCTCTGCTTCTTTCTGGGCCACGGCAAACAGCAGGCGGTCGCCCCTGAGGGCCTGTTCGATCGCCCCGATGGTCTTGTCACGTCCCGCAGCAATCGGTGCAGCGACGGATGGGAATACGACGGTACCCCGAAGCGGGAGCACCGGCAGTCGCATACGTTCCGGAAGCTCCTCCAGGCCTTCCGCGTCCGGCGAATCGTCTTCAGAGTCCCACACGACGTTCACGTCGCTCGATTCTCCCAGAATCGGGATCCCTTCTTGGAAGGAGAGGAAGGGCCGCGTATTGTATCGATCGATCATGTTCGATTCCGTTCTTTTGTTCAGGCTCGAAGCCGGCATACCGGCTGGCTCGCAGCCACGTCCCGTTTGAGGAACGTCGCCCGTGCGTGATTCGGTGGCCAGACCAAGGTGCAGGATGCGCGCCGTTCTACGGGCCGGAACTCGCGGTATGTCGCGCCGTTCTGGCACGGCAGACGCTGCCCGTGCGGCCGAATTCCGCCGTATCGGCAGACTGGCGCTGTTGTGCGCCGCGAGTCTGACGGCATCCAGCCTCGGCGCCTGCATGCCGAAGCCGGTGGACCCGGTTCCCGTGCCACCGGTTCCGGCACCGTTCGCCAGGATGCCGTACGTACAGAATGTGGGGCTCCACGAAGCCACAATCCTGTGGATGGCACCGGAGGAAGCCGTCGACTCTCTGCGGTTTCGACCGTCTGAGGCGTCCGGGACATGGCAGTCTGCGCTGGTGACCGGGCGGGGCCGCGGAGTACGGGCAGCGAGACTCCGCGGGCTTCCAGCCGACACAGAGGTCGAATACGAGGTGTACGGCTCCGAGACACGATCGGGGCCGTGGACATTCCGCACGGCTCCGGAATCCGAAGCGCGAGACACTCTCCGTGTCCTTCTGTTCGGAGACTCGGGCTGGGGATCCGAGGGCCAGATCGGCCTCGCCCGCCGCATGGACAGGATGCAGTGGGATCTCGCGATCCATGTCGGAGACATTGCCTACTACGACGGTTCCGAGTCGGACTTCACCGACCGTCATTTCCGCGTGTACAGCCGTATGATGACCCGGACTCCGTTCTTTCCATCTGTCGGCAACCACGATGTCCGGGCTGACGGTGGCGAGTCGTACGATCGGGCGTTCGATTGGCCGGAGGCCGTTGCAGGGACACGTTTCTACTCATTCCGGTGGAATGCCGTGCTCTTCCTGGCACTGGATACGAGCAGCCACACCGAGGATGTCCGGGGTCTCGGCGAGGGCAGGGGCCGCCAGTACGAGTGGCTCGAACAGACGCTGCAGGCTGCTCACGCGGACCCGTCAGTGAAGTGGATCGTGGTGTACGGACACCACCCGCCGTACAGCCATGCCGTGGGGATCAGCGGCCATGGTCCCCAGTACGGGATTCGAACCAATCTGCCACCGCTGTTCGACCGCTATGGCGTCGACCTCATGGCGGCCGGCCACGATCACCACTACGAACGGACCGTCGCCATCAGCAATGGACGACCGGTGCCCGACGGCTGCGGCCCCGTCTACATCGTCCAGGGGGCAGGCGGAGCCTCCCGCTATGCCCGCGATGTAGGGTCTTCACCGTTTTCCGCGTTCGCGTCGCGTGAGTACTCATTCACCGAATTGCTGTTCGTCGGCGACCGTCTGTATGGTCGAACCATCGGGGTAGACGGGGCCACGCAGGACGAGTTCACGATTCTGCCGAATGCAGGACCCGAATCGCCCGGTTGCAGCGAGTGATTCGGAGGTGCGATCGGGGCCGGAAACAGGTTTCGATCGGTCGTTGGACGGTCGCGGCGATTCTCTGCGCCGCAGTCCTTCCCCCGAAGATTGCCGCCCAGGAGCCAGGCGAATCGCAGGAAAGCGCGGCGGTCGATCCGTTCGCGGTTGCAGATTCGATCCGAGCGGAGTTCGACCGTCCACCCGCCGAACCCGCCGCGGACTGGGTGGACGTCGTGGAGTTCCCGCTCAAGATCATCGGTTTCCCGCTCAACTTTCTGTTCGTGAGACTACCAGGGTGGATCGTCACCCAGCTGATGACGGAGCGGGAACCCAACGGTATCGTGCGAGCATTCCGATCGATGGAGAACTGGGGCTTTCGGCCGGTGATTCGAACCTCGATCGGTCCCAGGAGCTCGCTCGCGATAGAAGGCCAGCTGTTCCGCTTCGAGCCGTGGTACGCCCACTCCGCCATCTCGATTCGCGGGTCCCAGCGTCATCGGGTGGGCGTGCTGCTCGCCGATCCGCGGTACTCGCTCTCGGCTGAAGCGAGGTGGCAACGGGATGCGCAGGTCACGTTCTACGGGCTCGGCCCGGATAGCGATTCAGACCGGGGCCTGTACAGCCGCGATTACTGGGATGTGAGGACCAGGGGCACCGCGAAGCTGAGTCGCAAGATCGGACTGGACGCAGGCGTCGGCTTCGAGGACAACACCATCGATGATCCCGTCTGGACGAATGACCCGTCGATCTACGACGAGTTCGACACATCCCGGCTTTACGGAGCCAACGAACGCACACGGTATGTCAGGCTCGATGGTGGAGCGACGCTGGATCTCACGAAACGGCGTGAGTTCCAGGATACCGGCGCCTGGTTCCGCCTCGAGGGAGCCATGTATCGAGGTCTGTCCGATACAGATTCGGATTTCCACGCGATCAGCGGAATCGCCCAGGGGTATGTTCCGATCAATCATCGCCAGCAGTTCGCGCTCCGTGCGCTGACGCGAATCGCCCGGGCCGATGGCGGAGCCGGCATTCCCTTCTTCCACCTGAGCGCCCTGGGGGGAACTCGCAGCGCACTGGGCTATTCCACGTCCCGATTCACCGACAATGACATGCTGTCGCTGGTCGCCGAGTGGCGGTATGAGGTGTGGCGGGACATTCACGACATCGCGCGCACGGAGTTCTTCCTCTACTTCGGGGAGGGTGCGGTGAATCGACGCCTGCTCGACATTTCAGGTGATGACTGGCACGCGTCTTTCGGGGTCGGCACCCGGATGGCCATGAAACAGCGATTGCTGGGTGTGGCCTTCCTCGGTTTCAGCGGCGAAGGCATCCAGGTGGGAATTCGCGGGACGTGGCCGCTATGACCGGCAAGCGCGCTGTTTCGCTGGCGCGAATCTCGGCTGCGACCTGCGTGGTTCTGGCGGCCGGCTGTGGAGGGAACTCCACTCGATCACCCTCGCTCAGGCCAGAGCCGATCGCATATGCAGATACGCTGCCGATCCCCGAACCCGAGGCACGGAACCCGCTCGAGATTCCGCGGATCATGGAAGACGCGGTCGCCGGGGAGGTGTCCCGTGGACTCAGCATTCGACGGGCGGTCGGCGAGGAGCACGAAGCCCTGAACCTGACCCGGTTCGACGATGTCGTTCCCTCCGCCTGGTTCGAGCACCGGAATCAGGTGCGGCGGATGACTGCCGATGAGGTACGTTCCGGTCCGACGACGGGATTCGGTCCGGACACGACCGGCGTCCTCGAGATCGTCTCGGCGAAAGTCCAGGGTGTGTCACCGGGGTTCAATATCCGGGACTCGCGGGGTGACGTGTACGTCGTGAAGTTCGACCCCAAGGGCTTTCTCCACATGAGCAGCGCGGCGGGCGTGATCTCGAATCGGCTGCTCCACGCGGCCGGATACCACGTTCCTGAGGACTTCGTGTTCGTGTTCTCCAAGTCGAAGCTCAAAGTGGCCGATGGGGCGACGATCCAGGGCCAGGACTTCAAACAACACCCTTTGACGCTGGATGTGGCGCTCGACGTGCTTTCTCTCACCGACTCGCTGCCGGACGGGCGCTACCTGGCCGTTACCTCGAAGTTCGTGCCCGGCCCGCCCAAGGGTCCGTTCTTCTTCGATGGTGTGCGGGAGGACGATCCGAACGACTACTACCACCATGAATACAGGCGGGAGCTGCGCGGCCTGTACGTGGTTTCAGCGTGGATCAACCACGTGGACATGCGGTGGATGAACACGATGGACGCGTACGTTCCACCCGGATATCTGCGACACTATCTGATGGACTTCGCGGCGAGCCTCGGGTCCGGCACCACTCGACCGCACGAGCCGCGCGAGGGCATGGAATACAATGTCGGCTTGTGGGCGGGCCTCGGCCGCGCATTCACGCTCGGGTTCTACGAGGTCGGTTGGGAGAACATGACGTGGGAGGTCATCGATCCAACCATCGGCTGGCTCGAAGGAGAGACTTTCGACCCGGGGGCCTGGAAGCCGAACTGGCCGAACCGGGCATTCCAGCTGGCGACCGATCGGGACGGCTACTGGGGAGCGAAACTCGTCGGATCGTTCTCGGACGCACAGATTCGGGCCGCGGTCGAAGCCGGCCGGCTTCCAACCCGGCAAGCAGCGGATACCCTGGCGTCTATCCTCATGCTGCGCCGGGACCTGGTCGTGAAGCACTGGTACGAGAAGGTGTCCCCGCTGGAGAGATTCGAGGTGGAGAGGGACCCGGACGATCCAACCGGTCGGCAGGAAGAGGGTTCGTTCGTCGTGCGGTTTGACGATCTGGGTCTACGTGAGGGCCTCAGGACTCCGGAGGAGGTCGACTATCGCTGGGCGTTCGAGCACGCCGCCCTCGGCCGTGACTGGCACGGGGTCAGCCCCGCGACCGGTGTCGGGGAGAGCCAGCGGATCGCGATCCACCCCGGAGATCACGATCCGGGACGCTCTCCTGAGACCTCCCGGTTGTCGCCTGAGGACTCACTCGCCAGGCTTGTCCTGCGAGTCGTCCGAAGTCCGGACGGAAATCGTCACCCACCTGTCACCGTCTGGTTGGATTGGTCGGTGGAGACGGGGTCATATCACGTCGTCGGGCTGGAGCACTGAGTCATGCCAGATCAGCTGAAGAAGAGCCGGACCGACGTACCGGACGCATTCAACAAGGTAGCAGGCCGCTACGATCTGCTCACGGCTCTGAATCCCGGTTACAAGAAGCACCTGCGCTGGAGTGCTCGCCGGCTGGGGCTGGAGGCCGGTTCCCGGGTCCTGGATCTGTGTTGCGGGACCGGTCTCTCCACGAGTGCGCTCGCGCAGGAGGTCCCCGACGCTGAGATCGTAGGGCTCGACGCCTCGGCGGGCATGCTGGCCATCGCGAGAGAGAAGAACTTCGGGACCGATGTGCAATTCGTCCTCGGGGACGCAATGGAGCCCGAGGATGCCGGAATCAAGGGCCCGTTCGATGGAATCCTGATGGCCTACGGGATTCGAAATGTCGAAGATCCGGATGTCTGTCTGACCCGGTTGTACAGACTTCTCCGCCCCGGCGGAACGATCTGCTTCCACGAGTATTCGGTGGCCGACTCGGCCTGGAGTCG
>JBDGUY010000022.1:0-18142 GCA_039585935.1 Gemmatimonadota bacterium | reverse complement strand
TCCACCAGGGCTTCCTTGTTGTCGAAGTAGTGGTACAGGGCAGTGGCGCTCAGGCCGACGCGCGAAGCGACGGCACGCATCGAGAGTGCCCCGATACCTCCTTCGGCGAGCAGGTCTCGGGCAGCCTCGAGTATCGCAGTCTCAGTTCCTGGCGTATCGGGCTCGGGAAGCCGCGAATCCGAGCCTCCCGGCGGCGTGTCGTCTGAGACCGGGTCCAACAGATCCGGACCGGGCATGGGAAAATCTCCGGGGTTAACGGTGTTAGGTTGACGCTGTTAACCTAACAGTGTTAACCCCGGATGCAAGTGGGGTTTCGATTCAAACCGTCCGCAATGCGAATTCGATGCGGTACGGGCCCTTCTCTCCCTTCCCCTCGACCACGTAATCCCCGGGCTCGGGGATTCTTGCCGAACCGCGAAACAGGAGCCTGTCGGCACCCGCTACGCGCGTGATCAACGCCGACTCCAGGTCGGTAGCCGCCGAACCGAGAGAATCTGACAGCACGCCGGCAACGTCGGGCAGCGAGCTGCGAGCGCGACCCAGCAACGACCCCAGGACTTCCCCCACACCCTGGCGAATCCGGTCGAGCGTTCCGGGGCGGTTCACGTCGAACACCTTGAACTGAATCGAATGGATCCCGTCGCCCCTGACCAGCAGAATCAGTCGGTCCCAGTCGTCAATCGCTGACATGTCCAGCGTCGCGAATGGTCCGTCGTCGGGTCCACGTACGAAATCGATGTTTTCCTTGCGATCACGGTCGCATTCCCACCAGCGGTCGAGCCCGGGAAGAACTGCGTGTTCCGTCGTGTGGTCGCCGCGTTTCGTGACGTATCTGAGGTCTACCACGATCCGGAAGTTCGCGCGCTTCGGTGGAAGCTTGTTCGGAAATCGGAATCCCGTGAGGCCGATCTCCCAGGTGATCGGTGCCATGTGCGCCTCCTGTCTCTACGGTTCGTACGAACCACGGAGACCCCGGGCGCGGGCCCGGGGGGAGCGCAGGGCCGCGGCAGGAACGGCGGACGATGGGTGCGCCGATACGGGTGGCGCAAGTCTGTTCGGCAGGTCGTTCGGGCGCTGCCCTACCCCTCGAACGCCCTGGCCAGCTTGCGATCGAGCTCCAGGAATGCGGCAGGCCAGTCCTTCGCCTCGGCGTGCCTCACAAGCGGTTCATCACCGTCAGCCAGCGCAAGCACCAGCGCCACCGCGTGCTCGGACGTTTCCCTGACTTCGAGAGCGAATTTCGCCAGCGTGACACCCGCTCCACCTCCCGGCAGTCCGGCCAGCACCTCATCGATCCGCCGCTCCAACTCGGAATCCGGATCAAGGCCACGCCATGTGATCTGCTTGTTCAAGTCTCTACCTCAGGTGTACGAAACGGATCTCGACATCGTCTGCTCGCGCAGCAGTTCGGGCGCCAGGTCGACGAAGTCTTCCGGACTTGTCATCGAACAATCCGCACATGGCTGTTGCGAGCGACTGCGATCGCCGAGATGTTAACGGGTACCGGGACGGATCACACCCCCGCAGCCACCGACGTCCGGAGTACGCAATGGAACCCAGGCCACTGCAGAAACTCGAAGACCTCGACCTCCGGCAACCGATCTGGCACAGGTTCTTCTGGGTCTCGCCCCTGGCGGTCATCGGGACGCTGGAGCCGGATGGTCGAATCGACTTCGCGCCGAAGCACATGGTGACGCCCATGGGCTGGGACAATTACTTCGGCTTCGTGTGCACTCCCCGTCACTCGACGTATGTGAACATCGAGCGAGACGGCGTCTTCACTGTGAGCATGCCGCGCCCCGACCAGGTGTTGCTCGCGAGCCTGTGCGCGGCCCCTCGTTGCGGCGGAGAGGACGGAGACAAGCCTGTAGTCGATACGCTGCAGACCCGCCCGGCGACCGTCGTGAAGGGGAACTTTCTGGCACAGTCCTACCTGTTCCTCGAGTGCGAGAGCTACAAGATCGTCGACGGATTCGGTGAGAACAGCCTGGTCACCGGCAAGATCGTCGCCGCGCACATCGCGCGGGATTCTCTGCGTACCCTGGAGCATGACGGGCAGGATCTGATCAGGCAGGCGCCGCTGCTGGCCTATCTTCCTCCGGCCCGATTCGCGACGGTAGAGAGGACCTTTTCGTTCCCGTTCCCGGCCGGATTCAAGCGCTGACCAGGATGAGAGCGAGCATCGCGGACTCGATCCGCGACCGCCTTTCGGCCAGGCAGAACGAAATGGTCGAATTCCTCATCCGGCTGGTGGAAGCGGAGTCTCCGACCGTTGATCCGGACTCGCAACGAGCCCCCCAACTGCTGCTCACCGAACGCCTGGAATCCCTGGGCTTCCGGGTGCGCCACTACCCGGGAAAGACCTCGGGCGGCATGCTGCTGGCCCGTCCTGCCGACCGAGTTCGAGGTAGTCCCACCCAGATCGTGATCGGCCACTCCGATACGGTTTGGCCGTCGGGAACGATCGCCGACATGCCTGCACGCACGGAGGACGGGCGAGTGTACGGTCCAGGCTCGTTCGACATGAAGGGCGGCCTCGTCGAAATCGTGTTCGCAATGGAAACGCTGCGCGATCTGGATCTCCACCCGGCGGTGACGCCCGTCATCGTCCTGAACAGCGATGAAGAGACCGGAAGCCTCGACTCGTGGCGGCTGATCGAGCGGCTGGCCCGAATCGCCGACCGGGCGTTCGTTCTCGAACCGGCGCTTGGACCGGCAGGACTCCTGAAGACCGCCCGGAAAGGGAATGGCCAATTCCTGCTCCGCGTTCACGGCCGCGCCGCTCACGCGGGGCTCGAACCGGAGAAGGGCGCGAGCGCGATTCTCGAACTGTCCCTGTGCATTCAGCAGCTGTTCGAACTCAACGATCCCGAGCGTGGGATCACCGTCAACGTCGGGACCATCGATGGCGGCATGCGAACGAATGTGGTCGCGCCGACGAGCGAGGCGACGATCGATGTCCGCATTCTCCACGCTGAAGATGCTCCCCGCATCGAGCAGGCGATCCGATCTCTCGAGGCACGGACTCCGGGCACCGAGCTCGAGATCACCGGCGGCATCAATCGTCTGCCGATGGAGAGAACTCGCCGCAACCGCCGCCTGTGGCAAAGCGCAAGGAGGTCCGCTCTCGCGCTGGGGCTGGAGATCGAAGAGGGCGTCTCTGGCGGCGGATCGGACGGCAACATCACCAGCCTGTATTGCGCGACGCTGGACGGGCTCGGTCCGGTGGGAGACGGCGCGCATGCCGTGCACGAGCATGTGCTTGCAGACAGCCTTCCGGACCGGGCGGCGTTACTGGCCTTGCTGCTCCTCGAACCGTCCCCGGGCGGCGATGAGTCCGGAGACCTGGAGTTCGAGTTGCAGGACGCGCGCCCGGCGCCGGCCATCGCCGGCCCCGACCTGACCGTGCAAGGTCCGAAGGCTACCTGAACCAACTCGCGGTCTACCGGCCGCCACAGGGGTTTTGCGCGGCAGCGCAGGGATTCATGCCTGCAGCACACGGATTCACGCCTGCAGCACACGGATTCATCGCATCGGCACCATTCAGCGCCGAACTGCCGCGCGAGGTGGCGTGGAGTTCGGTGACGAAAGCCGTCAGCGCCGCCAGCTCGACGGAGCCGTAGTCGAGTGGCTCCGCATTCATCGGAATCGCCATGCAGAGCTGAACCATCTCCGCCGCGTTCACTTCAGCGAGGCCGGCTTTTTCCTTCGCCATCGCCACCTCGTGCGGGTAGGGCTGGTCAAATGTGGCGTTCATCATTGCCGTACCGTCGCCGGTGTGGCAGGTCGAGCATGACGTTGCACCGGTACCGCTCAGGCTCGGATCCGACCAGAGTTCCGTCCCCAGCTCGACCAGTTGTTCCATCGAGTTGCCGTGAGCGCTGAGGACCCGGCCATCCTGGCGGATCGCTGCCATCGGCAGCGCACTGTCCATCCCGCCAGCCGCACAGGGATTCGACGACATGGCCGCCGCGCAGGGATTTTCGGCCATCGCCGCTGCGCACGGATTCGCAGCCGCATCCGCCGCGTAGTCATCAGTATCCGAGCCGCTGCCCCCACATGCGGTCAGCAGAATCACACCTGCAGGTGTCATCCAGTTGAGCTTCGAGATCATCGGTATCCTCCTTTGTGAACAACTCGTCGATCGCGTCTACCGCTCGCTGGCGAATTTCCTGTGCCACTGACGGGAACCATGTATCCATCCGTTCAGTTCCCGAGAGCGCGGCGGTTTCTCAACCTGACGGCTTCGGGGTGGGCGCCCGAGGCTACTCAGAACCGGCTTCGGGGATCAAGGCTTCGTCGCCGGGGTGTACCCGGACACCCGTATGGCCAGGAACGGCCGTTTACAGGATTCCCGACCGGACGTATGCTCGTCCTGGAAGCACGGGGTAGGCGGCTCGTGGGTGATGGGTGCAGAGCGGCGGATAGTGCGAAAGCGAGTTATGACGGAACTGCGCAGGCCATACGAAGAGGTCGCGAATAGCGTCACGCACGGACTGGGAGCGTTGGCCAGTGTGGCCGCCGGATCAGCCCTCGTCGTGATGGCAATTCTGCGCGGCGATGTCTGGTTGGCCGCCGGGTCGGCGGTTTTCGGAGCCACACTCGTGGCCCTCTATTCGATCTCGACCCTGTACCATGCGATTCCCAGGCCCGCGGTGAAGGCGCGGCTGAAGGTGGCCGACCACTGCGCGATCTACGCCCTGATCGCTGGCACGTACACTCCGTTCATGCTTGGTGGGCTTCGCGGCGGCTGGGGCTGGACGCTGTTTGGAGTGATCTGGGGTCTGGCGACCGCCGGCATGGTGTTCAAGCTGTTCTTCACCGGCCGCTTCAGGCGACTTTCTACCGCCGTGTACCTGGCGATGGGCTGGCTGGTCGTGATCGCCGCGAAGCCTGTCGCCGATGCCCTGCCGGGCTCCGTTATCGCCTGGCTCGCGGTGGGAGGGATCGCGTATACCGCGGGGACTGCATTCTATCACAACCGAAAGATCCCGTACTCGCACGCGATCTGGCACCTGTTCGTGATGGCGGGAAGCACCTCACACGCCGTTGCCCTGGCACTCCTGATCCTGGCAAGTTGACGACCAGCGGGTTCGATACCCGCGGCGGTCTCAGACGAACTCGACTCGATCCTCGACCGCCGCCCCGGCCTCGATCGTCTTGTGCACCGGACAGCGCGATACGATCTGCTCAAGTCGCAGTCGCTGAGCCTCCGTGAATTCGCCACCGATCTCGACGTAGCTGGTGAGAGCGTCGACGACTCTCTTCTTCCCGTTCTCGTCGATCTCGTCCCGCTTCTCGTACTCGTACCGAGCGCTCGCTCGCTCCAGCGTGATCCCCTTGTGCCGCGCATACAGCTGCAGGGTGATCAGCGTGCATGCCGCGAGTGAGCTGAGCAGCAATTCGTAAGGGCTCGGACCGGTGTCTTCTCCGTCCTTCTCGATCGGCTCATCGGCCTTCCAGGTGTGCCGCCCGTTGCTCATCTCGACCCGCGTATTCTCCGTCAGGTCCGCCGTGATCCAGACCATGTTCGATTCCTTTCGGTCTTCGTACCGACGATCGAGAGATCAACCGATCCCGATCGCCTCCTCCGCCGGTACTCCCCTATCGATCGCGTCGTAGTCCAGCTCGCTCCCCTGAACGCTGTGCGGAATCAGGTAGACGAATACCGTGACGACCGAGGCCAGGAGTACAAGCGCCCTGACCCCGCCGCCCGAGCGATCGTCATCGAGTGGGTCGCCCGTGTTCCGCCGCGCGACCCGTTCGATGACAAGAGCTGCGACGAGCCAGGCCATCCACATCACGAGAGTCTTGTTGTCGGTGAGGTCCCAGCCGAACGGAATGCCGGTCCAGTACTCGCCGAATGCGTATTTCTGGACGATCGGACCGAGAATCATCCCTCCGACCGTGAACAGGCCAAACGCCCACCAGGCGAACCGGCGCAGCCCGTACGGATGAACCAGCGCTCCGAGCCCGGCCCGCCAGGCGATCACGACCGCGAAGAACATGAAGAAGATGTGTGGAATCAGCACTCCGAGGGGGACCGGATCTCGATACCTGAGGACCGCATTACCGCGCTCGGCTTCCGGCAGCCGGACCTGACTGCCCTCGACGGACACATCGATCGAATACTCGAGCTTTCCCGCAGCCGGTTGAATCGGGAGCCTGGCGACCCAGTTCTCGCCGTCGAGTACAAGAGGCTCCTGGCTCCAGGCTTCTTCAGTCGGATAGCGACGCCAGGATACGACTCCGCCTTCCACACCCGGGACCGCAGGGAGTTCGATCCGCGCCATTTCGTCGGTCCACGCGGCTCGGACCAGCCGATAGGTCACAGACTCGCCCGCCACCTCGATGTTTCCCCTCATCGGGTGCGTCGGACCTGTGAGCCGCTGATATACGCCGGCCCCCAGCATGAGGAGGAATGCCAGGATCCACAGGACGATGCTGATCGTCCTACCGTTTGAGCCCGAGTTCTTCATCACGACCGAATTCGCTCCAGAGTCAGTGACAGATCGACCGTCGCCAGGATTCTAAGAACGCGCACAATAACCGTTGCGGCTGGCGGGACATAGACCCGGATCGGCTTCGGATACGAGGACGGCGCGGGAGGTCCGAACAGCCCGCCCGGACCTGTGCCCTGGCCACTTTCGATCGCCGGTCGGCATATACGACTAAAGTCCCATCTGCATTCCGGTCGTGAGATGCGAACTTGTCGGCGGAACGGCGAGTGGCGCGGTACCGTGGGGCCGCGAGCTGACCATGGAATTCGGACATGGCGTGCGAGGTAGGGTGAGGGCGTGTGGTGGGGGCCGCCACCCTCGTTTCTTGTCTTACCTCCACGCCACCTATTCCGGAGCAATGAAGGCCGTCCAACGGGCGGCCTTCATTGCATCCGTGTCCCGCCGCCGTGCCGGTCTCCCGGGATCGGACAGGTCCTTCGATCCCGGGCCTCGGGATGCTATTCTGTAGTCCTGGTATTTCCACTCCGAACCTGACCGCACCTGGAGAAAATCCATGCGACCCCTGTTCCGGCCGATTCGCGTCCTCGCTCTCGCTCCTATGCTCTTGCTGATCCCCGCGCCACTCGCTGGCCAGGACGCTGCCGTGTATCGCACTCCGCACCCCGCTGTCGTGAGCGTGGTCGACGCCGCTCCGACGCCCGGAGTGTCTCTGTCGCCAGACGAGACGCGGATGCTGCTGATCCAGTATCCGAGCTATCCCCCGATCACGGAACTCGCGGAACGGGAACTCAAACTGGCCGGCCTCCGAATCAAGCCGGCGGTCGACGGCCGCAGCCGCACGAGCGGGGCCACCAGCCTGCAGCTCATGACGGTCGCGGGAGCGACCAGCGAGGACGTGTCAGGCCTCCCGGAAAGTCCGAGAATCGAGAATGTCCGCTGGTCTCCAGATGGGGCCCACGTTTCCTTCACCCACGCGACGAGCGATGGGCTGGAGCTGTGGGTGCTCGATGTGGAAGAAGCCCGAGCGCGTCGCCTGACAGATCGCCGTCTGAGTCTCACGGCTGGCAACCCCCCGACCTGGCTCGATTCTCGGGCTCTCGTGGCGGCGTTCGTTCCTGAAAACCGGGGGGCGGAACCTCTCGCACCTCCCGTACCGGCGGGACCGGTAATCGAGGAATCCACAGGTCGAGAAGCGCCGGCCCGTACGTACCAGGACCTGCTGCAGAATCCGTATGACGAGTCCCTGTTCGATCATTACCTGACCGTCCAGCTCGCCCGAATCGGACTCGACGGAGATGTCACCCCTCTCGCCGCCCCGGGGATCGCCTGGGACTTCACCCCGTCGCCGGACGGGCGCTACCTGCTGGTCGAGTGGGTACACCGGCCCTATTCGTATCAGGTACCCGTCTACCGGTTCCCGCTGCGAGTGGAGATCCTGAACCGTGACGGGGCACTGGTTCACCTGGTCGCAGACCTCCCGCTGCAGGAGGAGATCCCGATGGCGTTCGGCAGCGTGGCGAAGGGCCCGCGGTCGTTCGGCTGGCGTGCGGATTCGCCCTCCACGCTCGTCTGGGCGGAAGCGCAGGACGGCGGGGACGCCCGCGTTGAGGCGGATGTTCGCGACAAGGTGTTTCTTCTCAATGCGCCATTCGACGGCACGGCAGAGGAGCTGGCGACGCTCGGCTTGCGCTATGCGGGAGTCCAGTGGGGAGACGAAGAACTGGCCCTGGTATACGAGTCCTGGTGGAAGACCCGCCAGCTCAGGGTATGGCGAATGAGTCCGGACGATCTATCCGTTGAGCCGACCTTGATGATCGAGAGGTCCTTCGAAGACAGGTATTCCGATCCCGGCAGTCCGGATACTCGCACCAATGACTTCGGGCGTAGCGTGATCCGGCGCTCGGCGGACGGGAATTCGGTCTTCCTGCTCGGACAGGGAGCGTCGCCGGAGGGAGACCGACCCTTCCTCGACCGCTACGATCTCGTGTCCGGTGAGACAGAACGGCTGTTTCACTCGGAGGCCCCCTGGTTCGAGAGTCCGGTGAGCGTGCTCGGCGAGCAGGCTGAATTCGTGCTCACGCGGCGCGAGAGCCCCGAGGCCCCCCCGAATTACTTCGTGCGAGACCTGAGCTCGGGAAACCTGACGCAGGTAACCGATTTTCCGCACCCGGCTCCGCAACTGAAGGACATCCGCAAGGAACTCATCAGGTATCAGAGAGCTGACGGCGTCGACCTCACGGGCACCCTGTATCTGCCTCCCGGCTGGGAGCCCGGGGACGGACCTCTTCCCGTCCTCATGTGGGCCTATCCGACCGAGTACAAGAGTGCCGCCGCTGCCGGCCAGGTCACCGATTCGCCATACAGGTTCGTGCGCGCCTCGGCGTGGACTGCCTACCTGTGGACGCTCGTCGGGTACGCCGTATTCGACGACCCGTCACTCCCGATCATCGGCGAAGGGGACGAGGAGCCGAACGACACCTACGTCGAGCAGCTCGTCTCGGGCGCGCAGGCGGCGGTCGATGAAATGGTGCGGCGGGGGGTCGGCGACCGGCACCGGATGGCGATTGGCGGGCACAGCTACGGCGCATTCATGACCGCGAACCTTCTCGCGCACTCCGACCTGTTCGCTGCCGGAATCGCACGCAGCGGAGCATACAACAGGACCCTGACACCGTTCGGTTTCCAGGCCGAGGAGCGCACCTACTGGGAAGCCCCCGAGATTTACTACTCGATGTCGCCGTTCATGCATGCCGACAAGGTGGACGAGCCGATCCTCCTGATTCACGGAGAAATGGACAACAATTCGGGTACGTTCCCGATGCAGAGTCGTCGGTACTTCGCGGCACTCAAGGGCCTTGGCGCTACGGCCCGTCTGGTCGTTCTTCCCTATGAGAGCCACGGATATCGATCCCGTGAATCGCTACTCCACATGCTGTGGGAGCAGCAGGAATGGCTCGACCGTTACGTGAAGAACGCGACGCCAGGGGAATCGACGGCCATGAGGGCCGCCCCGCAGATGGAGTCCGGTTCGAAGTGACGGACTTCATGGAAGAGTATCGGAGAAGGGCGGCGGAAACAGGCGCCGGCTGCGGGCCACAGTGTCCTGGGAATCGGATTCCGCTCACCCCGTACGAGACGGCCAGGATCGCGAGCGGCCTCGGAATCACGACTGGCGAGTTACTCCGTCGGTACATGGCGACAGGCTCGGCGATCCTGGACGTGAAGGAAGACGGGACGTGCGTGTTCCACAGCGACGAAGAGGGATGCGAGGTACACCAGGATCGGCCGCTCGCCTGTCGGAGCTTTCTCGAGCCGGCGGATACACCAGGGCGGTTTGTCGAGCGGGCCCGACAGTACCGCGAGATTCTGCAGGCCTGGCGACGGGCGAGCATGACACGGGATGCATCGCCCGTCGCTGGGACGGGCGCTCCGCACCCCGCGCCGGAGCTCGGAACCTGGATCCTGGATGTCGATTCTCTCGTCGCTGAACGGTGCGCCGAGCGCGGTATGCCGATCCCTCGTGACCTGGAGGCCAGGATCGATATCCACCTCGCTGCTCTGCGTTCCGCCCTGGAGTAGGACCGCCTCATTCCCCCCCCCGGGAACTCGCCCCGGGGGTACCGAAGGTCCAATGGCTCTTCGCCGGTTTCCCGCGCATCGTCTCGTCACGAATCGACCCGTTACTCAAGGAGGACTCGATGCGTTTCCTCTCGTGGCTCGTGGGGCTGGCATTGCTTGCCCTGCTCGCCTTCTTCTGCGTCAACCGGAATGCGCCCCGCATCGAGGCGGAGCTGACGGCGGACGCGCGAGCGGCGCTTACGGGCGCTGGTCTCGATCCGGCGCTCGTGACCCTGGATGGGCGAGATGCCTGTCTCCCGACGATTCCGGATGCAGATCTCGCCGCCCGGGCCCGGCAAGTCGTCGAATCCGTCAACGGCATTCGCGTTGTCGACACCGGGTGTGGTGAAATCGCCATGTCCAAACCGTTCTTCCGTGCCGAGCGTGCGGCGGATGAGATCATAATCGAGGGATCGATGATCCCGGGCGAAGCCAGCCGCGTATACGCGGTGGTCAACGCCCTGGGACCGAGCGTTCCGGTCATCCAGAGGATCGCCACCGATGTCGTTGCTGACGAGGCATGGACCGGTTCCCTGCCTGACGCGATCCGGCTGGTGGCCGCCCGCGTACTCGACCCCGCGTTGACGGTGGAAGACGGAGTCGTCACCGTATCCGGCCGCGTCCCGTCGGAAGAAGTGCGCGATGGAGTCATTCTTCGCCTGGAGCAGCTGTTCCCCGGCTTCGAAATCGTCGACCGACTCGAGGTTCGTCCCCCGGAGACGGGAATCGAACTGCAGCGGGGCCTCGATCAATTCGTCGCCAGTCGAGTGGTGGAATTCGAATTCGACAGCGATCAGCTCACTGCCGAAGGTCGGGAGACCGTGGAAGAGGTCGCCGCACTACTGAGTTCTCTTCCGGGCATAAACGTGGAGATCTCCGGGCACACGGACAGCACTGGTGACGATGAGTTCAATCTTGACTTGAGTAAGCGCCGCGCGGATGCCGTTCGCACCTACCTTGTAGAACAGGGACTCGCCGGGGCCCGCTTCGAGACGGCCGGCT
Source organism: Gemmatimonadota bacterium (assembly GCA_039585935.1). GTDB lineage: Bacteria > Gemmatimonadota > Gemmatimonadetes > Palauibacterales > Palauibacteraceae > Carthagonibacter. Next base: position 7,061 of record JBDGUY010000022.1, on the reverse strand, counting down.
TCGGGGAGACCCGGCCGATCGCCGATAACGAGACGCCGGAAGGCAGACAGCGCAACCGCCGGACCGAGTTCCGGGTGATTGAGGAGAACTGAGAAATGACCTATCTGATTACGCAGATCCTGCTCTGCCTCCTTGCCGCATTTTTGCTCGGGCTTCTGCTCGGCTGGTGGCTGTGGAGTCGCGGGTGCGAGAAGAAGATCGAAGCCGCGGTCAGCGACTGGCGGGGCAAGTTCGACCGGGCCGAGGTCGACTGGAAGGCGAAGCTCGCTGATTTGGAGGCGAGGCTGAAAGGCGCCAAGGCTGACACGGGCGATGAAAAGGCGAATGCCGATTTGATCGCGAAGCTGAAAGCTGAGATCGAGGCGCACAAGAAGCGAGGCGATGCGGCCGAAGCCTCTCTGAGTAGCGTACGGAGCGACGCCGAGGTGAAGATCAGCGCTCTGATGGCCCAGCTGGCCGAGCTCAAGACTGCTGCCGAGCCGGATGACCTGACGCGGATCGAGGGCATAGGCCCGAAGATCCAGGAGCTGATCTATGCAGCCCGGATCTTCACCTTCGTCGCGCTGTCCAAGACGTCCGTCGAGAAACTGAAAGAGATCCTGGACGGTGGCGGAGAGCGCTTCCAGATGCACGATCCGAAGACTTGGCCGGAGCAGGCACAGCTGGCCGCAGATGGTGAGTGGGAGAAACTGGACAAGCTTCAGGACCTGCTTCGGGGCGGCCGCGAGGACTGACCCGGACAGGAGTCGCCGGCCCGCAAGGGCAGGCCGACCACACCCCCGTCCCGGCTTCGGCCAGGGCGGGGGTGTCGCACATCGGGGTTGCGCGACCTGAGCACGCGCGTCTGACTATCAGCCGTCGTCGTGAGATTCCTCGTGCAGAAGTGCGCCGGACACGATGTCATAGACTCGGGTCCAGAGCAGCGTGGAGCTCGCACCATATTCGCGGACGACGACTTCCTTCCGGTCGGTCCCGGGGCGCCAGACAAGCCAGCCTCCCGGGGGAACTTGGGAAGCGACCCAGGAGCAGTCTCCCTGCGCGTTCTTCTTCTGCTTGCCCGGTGATTCGCCCGGTATCCACACCCGGCACTCGCCCGGATCCGGCAGGTGCCCGGGAGGAATCCCGAAACGCGCGGCCGTGCTGGCGTTCGGATTCGACGTTGCCGCCTTCGCCCCGGTAGGCACATCGGCGCTCGAGGATGTCCTCCCCGTGTCATAGACGCCGGGTTCCGGCTCGATCGTAATCTGGTGGTTCCCGCAGCCCGAAAGGGCCAGAACCGTAATCCCGAGTCCGATCTGTCGTAAGCGCATTTCAGACCTCCATTCATGGAACTCCAGCGGCAGGTATGCGCGAACCATGCCGTTCGTGAAATGGCGGAAATCCGGGGCATCTCGGTTGAACAGCCCCCCTCCCGGGTCCGGATTCGTGCATCATGTGCAAGATGTTCACGCCGATTGCCCGAGATTCGGCCCAACCCGCGGGTCAATGCTGGCTTCCGTCTTGCAACCCGGCAAAGCGTGCCGACCCGAGCCGGACCGGGACACCCGGCGCATTGGACCGTGAATCCGAGTTTTGGAGCGGACATTGGGGCCGTAGTGAGTTGTTGAAGGAGGATTGACGGCAAATCCGGCCATCTCGGAAGAGATGTGGCGGTGGCAAAACGCGATGTCTACGGGACGAACTGCAACCCGGAGAGCACCCGATCGTGCCGAAGAAGAACGATCGAATCGAATTAACGGCCCTGATCGAATCGATCGCGGCCATTCCGCGCAATGCGAATTCGGTTTCCGATGCCCTGGAGCAGGCGCTCGAGGCGGTGTGTAAGCATTCGCCAGTCGTGTTCGGACGCGCTCAGATCCATTCCGGGACACCGGACCAGGTCGACAGGGATTCGTCCGAGATCTGGACCTCTTCCCTCCCCGATCGCCGCTCGGACCCTGTGCGCCGGGCGATCGAGTCAGAGCCGCCGCTGTCGGCGGACCGGGCCGGCGAAACCGGGCGTCGAAACATGCGGCTCGCCGGTGCGACCGTCGACCCGGTCGAAGGCGCCGCCCGGAAGGCCGGCATGTCGTCAGTCATCTATCTCGACGTTTACGCCGAGGACAGACCGTCGGCGTCCTTGCAGCTGTTTACCGACAGGGTGACTAACGACGCCGACGAGCTCTTCCAGGTGTTCGGACTCCTCGTCAGCCAGCTCGAGCAGATCGCCGGCCGGGACAGGATGCGGCAGGCGGTGAGGGGCGCAGCGCAGCACACGCGGCGGCAGACGGCCGAACTCGAGATGCTGGCGATCAAGGTCGAGTCGCAGGATTCGAAGATCGACAAACTCGAAATCGAACTGGCCGAGCTCGAGGCGGAGACCCAGATCCAGTCGTATCGCTCGCGCAATCCCGGCGATAGCCAGGTGGTGCGCTCGCTGGCCGATGAGGCTCCCGGGGATGAGCCGGCTGACGAGACAACCGAGGTGGCACAGCCAGAGCCTGCGAGAGCACCGAACCTGGCGAGCGACCTGTACGATTCACGCACCGAATTACCGAGGCGGGAAATCCTCGAGGACAGGATCGACCAGGCGATTCGCCGTCGCCAGAGATCACCCAAGAACCTGTTTGCCGTGCTCGCGGTCTCGGCGGAAGGACTCGACCGGGTCGTTGTCGAATCGGGCCAGGAAGGGCTGGACGTCGTAACGACGGCGCTGTCCCGGCGTTTGCTCGCCCAGGTGAGAAACGCCGACACGGTCGCCCACCTGGACGACGCGACATTCGTTCTGGTTCTCGAGGAGATCCGCGTCCTGGACGAGGCTGTGCACATCTCCGAACGCATCGTGAAGGAACTGCAGCGACCGATATGGTCCGGCTCGACCGAAACGCAACTCGGAGTGCGGATCGGAATCGTATTTGGCGGACCAGCTTACGACCGCGCACGCTCCACGATTCGAGACGCCATTTCCGCGCTGACCAGATCGAAGATCAGCCAGACCCCGGTCGCCGTATTCGACGACGCAGCCCAGCACGAAGAAGAAATCCGCAGGAGAATCGAGGTGGAGCTGGGCCAGGCCGTCGCCGAGGAGCAGTTGTACCTGGAGTATCAGCCGATCGTATCCCTGCAGGACGGACGAATCGACGGTATTGAGGCATTCCTGCGCTGGCGGCACCCGGAGCACGGAATGATCCCGCCGGACCAGTTCATCCCGATCGCCGCACAGTCACCTCTGATTCACGATCTGGGCGTGTGGCTGCTGGAGAGAACCTGCGAACAGGTCAAGGTCTGGCAGAAGGCTCTGTCTCGTACCATTCCGACGATCGACCTGAACGTTACAGCCCGGCAACTATTCCATGAACGGACCGCGGGCCGGGTGAAAGACATCGTGGCACGACATGGGCTGCGCTGCGAGCAGTTCCGCTTCGACATCCCGGAGTCTGAGCTGATGCAGAATCCGGTTGCCGCGACTACTGCCCTGGATGCGATTCGAAAGCTGGGCTTCCGGGTCGCGATCGACGACTTCGGCACCGGTTTTTCGTCGCTCCGCCTGCTCCACGGCATGCCGATCGACGCCATTAAGATCGACCGTTCTTTCGTCAGCGGCGGCAAGGGCAGCGACCCCCTGGCGGTGGCTCGGACAATCGTCCAGCTAGCCCGCTCGCTCGAAGCGGAAGTGATCGCGGAGGGAGTCGAGACGCGGGACCAATTCCGGTTCCTCCGGAGCATCGGGTGCGGTAAGGCGCAGGGGTACCTGTTCTCCGCTCCCGTCAAGCCGAATCGTATCGTGGATATGATCCGTGAGGGATATCCGCTCGAGCAGGGTCAAACGTAATAATCAGTTGCGTTTACCGGTGTCCACTCTTTGTTGTATCGTTCCTGCCGGGTTCGAACTGTCTCGTTTGTCATTCGGCACCTCGATGCTCATTCAAGCTGAATTCGAGGTGTGCCGTAACGAAAAGGGCCGCACGGCGCTCCTGAAATTGGCGCGCATCGCGCAACCGCGGTCCGTCGCGTCCACCTGAAAGCCAATCGGCCAGTGCCGTGGCCTACGCCCCCGGGGCCGTTGTTCCGTCGAACTCGACGGCACTGGCCGATCAACGCCCGAACCTCTCGCGTTCCCGCAATCCGAAAACGTGTCCGAACACGTACCGGTCTTCGGGTGGCGCGCCGGCAAGCGCCACCATCCGCTTCCTCGCGGCGACACGACAACCTCCCCTTGACTGCCGGGGATCCATCTGATCTGCGGCTCAGGTCCCAAGCACTTCCACGGTCCGAACCTTAGAAACAACTTCACGTTTCAGACGCGCCACAGTTGCCAAGTGAACTGGACTTCCCCATTTTTCTGTTGGCGGCTTCTCCAAGGCCCGCCTTGTCCAAATAGATGGCCCCACAATGACATCACCGGACGCCCCCCCCTGGCGTGCCGGTCGCGTCGTATCATTTCGCGACCTCTCCTGGCCCCAGGAGGCCGCAAGCGCACAAGGAGGCATTTCATGCGCTGGCGAATTCCCCTCGTCGTACTTCTCGCACTGTTCGTGTCTGTAAGCTGCGACCAGCAGCCCAGCGAACCTCTTGGTGAGCAGACGGTCGCCGAGACTCCGGGGTTCAACTTCATGAACGGGCCTGAGGTCCCGGGAAAGGCACCTGTCAGTCGATTCGTGATGGAGGACACACACTACTGGTGCACCTCGACAGACCCTGAGAGAGATCTGATTGCGACCCGGTACGATCCCTTCGAGTTCTTCTGTCTCGGAGACCCGGCGCACCCCGATTGGGAAATCCAGACGATCAACCACAGTCGGAACAACTACTCCGGTCAGGGATTCGACACGCCGATCTACGTCTACAGCTTTACCGACTGGATCACGGCGCCCGACTGGTGCGCATTCCTCGATACCGGGTGGCTGTATCAAGGGACGGTCGACTTCCGCGCAAATGAGACCTGGAATGGTGACGAAAGCGAGGGCATGTTCCAGTTCAGGGCGAACGGAGTCGTGTACGACCAGGACGGAAACAAGCATAGTTACCGTGAGCACCAGAAACTCAATCCCACGCAAGGCTGGACTCACGAGGACATCGTCGTCAACTGATCCTCGCTCGTCCTGCCCGATCTCAGGAGGCGCCCGGTTACGGCCGGGCGCCTTCCTTTGTGCTTCGCGCGGCCTTCCGCTTCCCGTGCGTCGCGCAGCAGATGCTTGACCTCGACCTTCATCGCTCACCGCCTTTTAGACGCCCGAACGTGTCCTCACCCCAATACCACTTCGCGGCGGCCGCACGTCCAGCGCGCCGTCAAGTGTCGGAAACAGCCCGCCGCATTTCGAGCAGAACCAGCCACCGGTATCCGGCACCGGACAGCGGCGGATCGCGCTCTGCTGGACTGTGGGGAGATCGGGGGGGGCATTTTGGCGGACGTCGCGGGAACGTGCAGAAGTCAGGCCTTGAAGCCGTGGCGGTTTCAGGGGCTGTTTTGCGCGGTTTGCTTTATCGCGCGTAGCCTGGGGCATTCCCCGGTGCCCACTTAATGTTGCATCCGAGACTGGCCACCTGGGCCTCGGGCACGGCCTCGCCGGCAAGCACGGCATCCAACGCGACCCGCAGATCTCTCCCGGTCACCGACTTCCCGCTTCCCGGACGACTGTCGTCCAGCTGTCCACGATAGACCAGCCTTCGCTGCGCGTCGAACACGTAGAAGTCCGGCGTGCACGCGGCCCGGAACTCCCTGGCAACCTGCTGAGTGGCGTCCAGCAGGTAGGGAAACTCCCAGCCCTCCCGATCGGCCAGCGCCTTCATGTGCTCGGGGCCGTCCTGCGGATAGGTGTGGACGTCGTTCGAGTTGATCGCCACGATCCCGACGCCCCGCCGAATATAATCACGACCGAGCCGCCCGAGCTCCTCCACCACGTGCTTCACGAACGGGCAGTGATTGCAGATGAACATCACCACCAGGGCTTCGAATTCCTCGAAGTCCTTGTCGGAGATTTCGCGTCCGGAAACGGCGTCGCCAAGCGAAAAGCCCGGCAGATGGGTGCCGAGAGGAAGCATCGTCGAAAGTGTTTCTGCCACGTGAATCTCCGTCTTCGGTTCGAGTTGGCGTCAGTCAGCCGGCCAGCACTTTCGCCCGCCTCCACCTGCTCCATCGGCTAGTGGCCCAATAGAGCATCCAGGCCACGAGAAGTACCGCGGCTACCGGGACGAGGATCGACAATACCGTCATGGATACGGAGGCAACGAATTCTCCCAGCGCGAGCGCCGGGTTGGCGACCCCGCCTGTCGTCGCGGTCGAGACGGCACGCGCGCCGGTCGTTCCCGCGTGGACCACGCCGGCCGTACCACCGCCGGCCACGATCGCCACGGCCCAGGTCAGGAACGGAGAGGTATCCCCGAGCACCGACACTGCGGCGATCGTTCCGGCTGTGACGGCCGCCGGAGCCGCGATCGTGTCCATCAGGTTGTCCAGCCAGGGGACGAAGTAGGTGCCGATCTCGAGTACCGTCGCGATCGCCAGGGCGCCCATTGCGACCGGGCTCGACAGCCACTCGAAGTTCGAGGACAAAGGCAAGACCCCGAGACTTCCCGCTACGCTCACACCGAGCAGCGGCACGAACACCCGAAAACCGGTGGCCGCAGCGAGCCCCACGCCGGCGAACAACGACAGAATCCACTCCAAGATCTCCCCCTCCCATTGCAGACATATCGACGTCTTGACCAACAGGCACCCGACCCGCTCTCTTGCCTGATGGTTCGGAAAGCTATGAACCCGATGCCCGGCCCGCATCTCCGGCACCAGCAACCTATCCAAGGTGGGAGGAAACGAGTATGAGACGAATTCTGTTCGGCCTGATCGTTGCCCTGGCTCTCGTCGCGGTTCCTCAGACGGCTTCCGCGCAATTCAAAATCGGCGCGCGCGGCAAGATCATGTTCCCGACTGGTGATTTCTCGAAATTGGCGGAGACTGGCTGGGGACTGGCTGCGACCGGCGACTTCACGCTCATTCCCCTCGTCAAGCTGCGCGGAGAAGCTGGTTACAACCAGTTCGACGCCAAGGACGGTGCGCAATGGGAAGGCGAGTCGATCGACAAGTT
>JBDGUY010000021.1:0-18503 GCA_039585935.1 Gemmatimonadota bacterium | reverse complement strand
CTCGCGGATCATCGCCGTACTGGAGCCGGGCCTGCTGTCGGTGCTCTGCAGGAAGCGCGTCGCGCGTGCGAAAATACCTGTAGCGATACAGCTGTGACTCCGGCACGGAGTCCGGAATGCCCGACAGATCCGCAAACGTCCGCGCCTCGGAGCGGTCCACGTCGACTTCGTCGACACCCAACTCGCGAAGACGCCGCGTGACTTCGCCCGGTCCCCCGGCCATGCGCAGCACAACGTCCGTTGCGGTGTTGTCCGAGACCTCGATCATCAGGCGGAACAGACTGTCCACCGTGGCCTGTTCGGGCTTCCCGCCGGACCAGCTGGCCAGGGGGCTGTGGCCCGCCCGGAAGTCCGTGACCGGGATTACGAGGTCTTCGTACAGGTCGATCTCGCCTTCATCCACTCGACGAAGGAACTCGACCGCCATCGGGACCTTGGACACGCTGGCCATCGGAAAGCGCCGGTCTCCGTTGTACGAGATCCGGGCACCCGACTCCAGGTGAATTGCGGCGACGCCGATCTCACCGCCGACACGGCGCGTGATTCTCCGGAGCTGATCGCCGATCGAGTCCGGTACCAGGCAGAGCTCCAGTCCGGCGGCGGCCGCCGTCTGCGACGCCTGAGCGTGAGCTTCAGGTGGGCGCGGTGCGAGAGATCCGGCGAGGATCAGCGGAACGATGATGATGCGGAACCGACGGCGTGAATTGCCGACGGAACCGCGATTTCTCCAGGTGCCCCACACCCTCATTCCAAATTCCCCGGGTAACGGTTTGCCGAATCCGCACCTCAGCGAGCAAGTATCGGGCCGACGGAGACCTGCCGAAAGCCCCGGTCTCCAAGACCACGCAGGGCTCAGGGGAAGATGCCGAGCTCCTGGTAGGAGATCGCGATCTTCTTGATCGCCGTGACGAACGAGGCCGTGCGCAGATCATTGATGGCCAGGCTCTTCTCGACGTCGCGGATCTGGTGGTAGGCGACGGCCATCGTCTCTTCGAGTCCCGAGTGCACGAGGTCTTCCTCGTCCGCTCCCAGGTCGGGAATGTCGGTAGTGGAGACGTCGACTCCCGTCGCCTTGCTGATTTCCACCAGCAGGCTCCTGTGGGCGGATTCGTCGAATCGCTTTTCCATCCTGCCGAATCGCACGTGCGACAGGTTTTTCAGCCACTCGAAGTAGGAAACCGTAACGCCGCCGGCATTCAGGTAGAGATCCGGCAGCACCCGGACGCCGCGTTCGATCAGGATTTCGTCCGCATCAGCCGTGGTGGGACCGTTAGCCGCTTCGCCGATAATATTCGCCTTGATACGCCCCGCGTTCTCCTCCGTGATCTGGTTCTCCAGCGCCGCCGGAACCAGGATCTCGCAGTCGAGCTCGAGAGCTTCGGCCGAATTCGTCAAATCGGTCGCTCCCGGGAACCCGAGGATCGAACCCGTTTCCTTGCGATGCGCCATGACGGCATCCAGGTCCAGCCCGTCGGGATTGGCGATCGCTCCCTCCCACTCGGCGAGACCCACGAGGATCGCTCCACCGTCGGCCAGGTGGTGAGCCGCATGGAACCCGACATTTCCCAGGCCCTGCACCACGACCCGCTTGCCCTCCAGGCCCGTATCGAGTCCGAGGCCGCTCATCTCATCGGGTGTGTTGCACACCTCGCGGATCCCGTAGAACACACCCCGCCCCGTGGCGTCGAGCCGGCCACGGATCCCCTCCTGCTCGATCGGCTTGCCGGTCACGCAGGCCTCGGGGTTCTGTTCGCCGTTCGACATCGATTTGTAGGTGTCCACGATCCAGGCCATCTCGGAGGGCCCGGTGCCGTAGTCCGGAGCGGGGACATCGATGCCGGGGCCGATGAATCGCTTCTTGATCAGCTCGTAGGTGTAGCGGCGTGTGATTCGCTCGAGCTCGTCCGCAGAATACTTGTTGCGGTCAATCTTGACTCCACCCTTAGCGCCTCCGAACGGGACGTCCACGACCGAGCATTTGAAGGTCATCAAAGCGGCGAGGGCCATGACTTCGTCTTCGGTCACGCCAATGCTGAACCGGATCCCGCCCTTGGTCGGGAGTTTGTGCTGACTGTGCTCGGCGCGCCACGCCTCGATCACCTCGATTGACCCGTCATCACGCTTCAGCGGAAACGACAGCCGATACACGCTGTTGCAGGTTCGAATCTGGGCCAGCAGCCCATCATCGAGGTCCGTCAGCGCCGCTGCCTGGGAGAACGCCCGGTGGACCTGGTCGAGAAAACCGAATTCCGTTGACATCTGTGATTCCCGTTTCGAGGACGCGCGAATTCCTGCCCGCTGGCACCACGCTGGCCGTCAGACGAGCAAGAATACTACAGACCAGATTCCGGAGACCACTGCGGACGTGCGGAAACAGCTTGACAGTGGCGTCCGGATGGTGGCGCCGGGGACGGGCGTGGGAGCATCTTCGGGCTTGCGATCCTCGTGACCTGATCCAGAGCGGCCCCGCGCCGCGCCCTTCTCCGGGAGGACCTCATGTCGACGACGCTCCGCCGTTTTCTGACGATCGCCATTTTCGCCTCACTGGTCCCGGCATTGCCACTCTTTGCCCAGGATGGCGGTGAAGCCGCCGCCCCGACGGCGGAGGCGACCGTCCGTGAACTGTATGACATCATCAGCGCTGAAGCGGGCCGGGTACCGGAATGGGAGGCGGTACGGGCCCTGTTCATTCCCGAGGCGCTGATCATCCTGCGCAGCTCCCGAGACGCGATGAGTGTGCTGACGCTGGATGGATTCATCGAGGACTTCGACGCGTTCTACAGGACGCCGCAGGTGACGGAGAAGGGGTTCAAGGAGACGATCCTCGAGCTGAAGTCCACCGAATTTGGTGACATGGCGCAAGTGTGGGTGCTCTACGAGGCCAGGATTCCGGACGGTGGCGGCAATCAGGGCGTGGACAACTTTTCGCTCATTCGGCGGAACGGCAAATGGCGGGTGGCCGCGATTACCAACGAGGTTCCGTTTCCCGGTCGGCCCGTTCCCGAGGGACTCTTCGACTGAACGATCACGGGTACCGGGGCGCCGGCCGACCGGCGCCGAACGCGATCAGGGGACGAGCGGCGGCTCGTCCTCCATCTCTACGATCCACAGACCGGAAGCGCCGTCCGAGGCGTAGATCTTTCCCTTGAACGGCTGCGCACCCCAGGTGTCGGTGGCGTTCGGCCAGCTGCCGGTGCCATCCTCGGTCATATACCAGGCGATCTCCCGACCCTGCCGGTACAGGTCTCCGCGCAGTTCGCCTGAGATGTCCACCACGCGAAGGCCTGCCTGGTAGTATCCGATGTAGAGCTTGTCATCTTCGGCCCACAGGTTGTGTGATCCTGCTTCCGGGACGCGGTACCACCCGACCTTCCGGGGATTGTCGATGTCGCTGACGTCGATCACGTGGATGTAGCCTCGCGGGCCGTTGACGCATTCCGCGCAGCCGAAGATCTCATCTCCCGTGAACACGTAGTCGCCGTAACGGATCGCGTGATGCGTGTTCGCGTAGCTTTCGGAGCCCAGCCGGTAACTGTAGGCGTACTGCGAGACGAGCGTGGGTTCGGTCGGCGTACCGCCGTGCGTCCCGGCGCCGATGTCGATAATCACCACGCCGTCGTTCCAGTACGACAGGTAGGCGTAGCCGTCGAGCACGGTTACGTCGTGCAGGAACCGATCGGCGTTCGGAAGCTGCCAGCGCCCGACCTCCGCCGGTGCGGACGGATCCGACACGTCGATGATGTGAACGGCCCGCGTGCCGTAGTGAACTGCGTAGACCAGGTCGTCCACGATCCAGGTATTGTGGACGCCACCCGTGAGGCCCTCCGTGTAATGGCTGAGCTTGCGCGGACTGGCGGGTTCCGTGATGTCGAGCACCGTGAAACCGTTCTTCCGGTCCGACGCGTGCTCGCTGGTTACCACGGCAAGGGAACGGGCGGCGTTGATCTTCACATCGTTCACCCGCCTGCCGTCGAACTCGACCGAGTCTACGATCACCGGACCCGCCGGATCGCTGACGTCCCAGGCGTACATCAGGTTTCCGTGGTAGGTGCCGGTGTACGCGTAGTCCCGCCCGTCCTGTCCCTCGAAGACCCATAGATCGGTGGTCGCCTGACCGGTCGGAACGACGCCGTGCGCCACGAGGCTGATCTCTCGCCTCGGCGGCCGCTGCAGGGCCCGGACCAGAACATCCTGCCACACACCACCGATCTGCGCAGTGACACGATACAGGCCCGGGTCGTTCGGAACGATTACGCCGGTTCGGCCGTCATCCGCATCGATCTGGAGCGCGTCGAACGGCTGATTCTCCAGAGCCTCCCAGCTCCAGTGAACCGTGCTCCCGTCGATGATTTGCGCGTCCTCGTCAAGCGCGCCGGCGGTCAGACGCAGGACATCGCCGACCCGAACCGACGCCGATGTCGGCTCGACCTCGAGGGTACGGATTGGATTCTCGACGACCCGGATCTCGGTCACCCCGTCGGCGCCGTCCGCCGCTGCCGTGAGCCTGACCGTGCCGGTCGACCTGGCGTACACGAGTCCTGCCGGACCGACCTCGAGCACGCCCGGATCGGAGGATGACCAGCGGATAGCAGCGTCTTCCCTGACGCCTCCGGATGAGGACGCTCTGGCGGCGAGGCGTTCCCGGGTTCCGACGAACAGCTCTCCGGCCCCGGCATCGATCTCGACCTTCTCGACCGGCGGGTGGCGCACGATGACGCGCGTGTGCGCCGTCAGGTCGTCGTACCCGATTCGTCCCGCAGCCCAGCGCCTGACTCGCGTCTCGACCACCGTCTCGCCCGGCCGGACTCCGGTTACGATGCCGGTGGCCTGGTCGACCGAGACCTCGGCTCCCTGTGTCCACACCATCATGTCGGGGTCAGCAACCGGGCTTCCCGAAGCGTCCAGCGCCGTCACATGGATCTGTGCCCGCTCTCCGACGCTTATCACAAGCGAATCCGGCTCCATGACAATCTTGTCGACCGAGCTCGAACTGGCGTCCTGCGCCAACAGCGGCCTGCCGCCGACAGAAGTCGCGCAGCAGGCCAGCATCAGCACCAGGGGCAGAGAAGCCGGCCCGTGTGGAGACGGGAAACATCTCATCATGTCGCTTTCGTCGGAGAAGGGGCTCGGAAACGCTGGCCCAGAGTAAGCAGGGTCGTCGCAGGTGGGAAGTCAGTCCTCGAAGACCTGGCGCGCCGACTCCCCTTCACCCAGGCGTCGGTAGGCCTCGCTTCGCAGTCCGTTTCCGCCGCCGGCCGCCGTGAGTCGTTCCGAGCCCGCTCCGATGTGGTACATCACGGCGAGCAGTACGCGGGCGATCTCCTCCCGCGCTTCTTCGTCGGACAGGCCCCGCTCGCGCATCTTGTCGAAGGCGGCTCGAGCCTCTTCGTTCCGCTCGAGAATCGGACCCACGGCTCCCTTGAGCAGGGGATAGGCCTCGGCGGGCGATCGCGGGGTCAGCGAGTCGTGGTCGTCCATGACCGGCACGATCCGGATCGAAGCCCGACTCCGCAAGCCGGGTTGCGGTGCGGCCGGGCTCCGGCCCTCTTGGCCGACATGCCATTCGAACGATACCGGGAGATCATCCCGGACTGGAAACAGTTCATTGATGCGTCTTCCCGGCCCGAGCCGACGACGATCCGGGTCCGAACGGGCCGCATCGAGTCGGACCGTCTGCTGGCCGGTCTGGAGAGACAGGGCTACCGCCTCGCTTCCCTCGACGGTCAGCCGGACTTCTTCCAGGTGGAATCCGGGCCGCGCTCGATCGCTCAGACATTTGAGCACTGGCTGGGCCTGCTTTACGTGCAGCGCGCCTCGACGGGACTGGCGGCACCGATCCTCGCGCCGAGGCCCGGAGAGCGGGTGCTCGATCTGTGCGCCGCCCCGGGAGGCAAAACCACGCACCTCGCCGACCTGATGGATGACCGGGGTCCGCTGGTTGCCGTGGAACCACACGAAGGCAGGATCCGGGCCCTCGCCGGAAACGTGTACCGGACGGCGCACGTGAACGTGCTGACCGTGGCAGCGGACGGTCGGTTCTTTCCCGGCGGAGCCCTGTTCGACCGGGTGCTGGTGGACGCTCCCTGTTCGGCCGAGGGAACGGTCAGAGCCGGAAAGGGCAGAGTTCGCCCGAAGCGCGAGGGATACCGGGAGTACATCGTCCGGCTGCAGGAGGAATTGCTTCGCCGGGCGATTGACCTGACCCGCCCCGGAGGCTCGGTGCTGTACTCGACCTGCACCTTCGCACCCGAGGAAAACGAGGCGGTAGTGGATGCCGTGCTGCGGGATGCGCCGGTGGAGATCGAGCCGATCATGCTCGACGTACCGTCCGCCGCCGGTCTCACATCGTTCGGGGATCTCCGGTTCGATTCGCAACTCGAACGGGCCGTACGGGTCTATCCGCACCACCTCGATTCGGGCGGGCTGTTCCTGGCGAAGCTGCGAAAGAAGGACCGCCCCCAGGGCACAAGCGAGCTGGACCCGGATGCCGGCTGGTCACCTGTTCCACGGATACTCAATGCGGATGCGTCGGTAGAAGGCGATCGCGCACGGGACGAGGAGAGGCTCGACGCGGTGCGAGCGGCGCTTGCAGACGTGTGGCAGGTCGACTCACGGGGCCTCGAGGGCGTCGACTGGCTGCTGCGGGGAGATCACGCCTGGGTGCACGGATGCAGGGAATGGCCGTTCGAGGCCTGGGCCGGACACCGGGGCTGGAAGTCCGTGTCGGTGGGACTTCGCGGATTCGGATTCGATACCGGTGACCTGCCGCGCCCCACCAACGACCTGCTCCGCTGGCTCGGCGGATATCTGGCGGGCCGCGGAGTGGACCTGCCCGCCGAACAATGGCCGCAGCTACTGCGCCGCGAGCCGGTTCAGGTCGAGGGGATGTCCGACGGCTACGTGGCCCTCCGCCTGTCAGGTCTCCCGGCAGGGCGCGGCTTCGTCCGGGCCGGACAGGTGCGCCACGAAATCCCGAGTGTGCATGCCCGGCTTCTGCATCGGATACTCGAGACCGAAGAGGATACCGGAGGTCATTCCGGCGTCTGAAGCGCCTCCAGCGCGCGCTCGAGCTCGGGGTCCCTTTCACTCTTGATCTCGATCGCCGTCGGCAGCACGAGCAGGTCCGGAGCGATGCCGACCCCTTCGAACCGCGAACCATCGGGGAAGAACTCGCGCTTCGTGCCCACTGCGAGGCGCATTCCATCCCCGAGGTCCTCGTAGTAAGGCTGTCCCGAGCTTCCAGCGGTCGGCTCGCCGATGAGGACAGCCCGCCCATTGTCCTTGAACGGCATGGCGAAATCTTCACAAGCCGAGTGGCAGCCAGCGTCCACGAGAATCGCCAGCCGCCCGGTGAACAGCGAGTCCGGCTCCTGGACTTCGGCGGGCCAGGACATCATCGGTCGCCGAAAATCCGAAAACCCGTCGCGTCCCCGCTCGGCCGCGTTGGAGAATACCGCGATCCTCATCGGTGAAGCCTCCGCGTACCAGCGCCACGGCCGATCCATCAAGCCGGACATGAAGGGAATGGGCGTGGATCCGCCGCCGTTGCCCCGGACGTCCACGACGAGTGACTCGGCCGAACGGAACTCCTCGAGCAATTCCATCGCTCGCTCCCGGTACTCCAGATCGTTCCACGATCCGACCCTGATGTATGCGATCCGGTCGGGCTCGAGCCAGCGACCGTCCACCACCGGCCGTCGGGGCGACGATTGCGGCGCAGGCTCCTCGATCCGGATGGAGCGCCCGTCGGCCAGGCCCAGGGCGTAGGTCTGCGGCCACAGGTGTCTCTGATTCCAGAAGAACAGACGGCGGCGTGCGTATCTCTCGGTAGACGTGTTGAGGTATCGGCGGTTCCGCTCGTAGAAGGCGTCGATCGATTCCCCATCTACACTGACGATCACGTCACCGGCGGACAGTTCCGGGCGCCTGCTGCGGATCACGACCCAATCGCCGTCCAGAAACCGAACCGAGTATCCGTGTGACGGCCCGGCGTTTTCGTACAGCGCCCGGTCCGAGAAATACGTATGGCTGTTTCCGAGGCTCGCAACGAATTCCTGGGTGGCGAGCGAGAATCCCTTCCGGTCGGCCGCGCCCATCGCCCGGTCCAGGTACTCCCGGTATTCCACGGGAAGATCGTAACCGGGAACATCGTCCCAATGTCCGTAATTGAGTTCGACGCCACGGTAGACGCGTGATGCGATCCAGGCCCGGTCTGCAGACGTGAGCCGGCCGTCGGCAGCCGAATCGCCCTCCTGGGCGGCAGCGACAGACACCACGCAGACGGATGCCAGGCTGGAGGCGAGCAGAACGGCTGATCGGATCTTCATGTACCCTCCGTCAGGTGGACATCACCACGCGAGGTCAGCGGGTGAGATGGGCTTCAGGGGGCTGGGGTTGGAATCCGGGAGGCGGGCATGGAGCGCCGCCTCCCGGGTGTCAGAAGCCTGGCGGTCAGGTGATCATGTTGCACAGGTACGCCGCCGCCACTCCCAGGTAGTTGCCGAGCGCGTAGCCGATCAGCGCCAGCATGATCGACACGGGCACGAGCTCTTCCCGGTGGTATCCTGCCGCGACCGGGGCCGATGCGGCGCCGCCCACGCACGCGACACTCGACACCGCTGCCATGCTCACGTCCAGTCGCAGGAGTTTCGCGCCGAATACCACGAATACCAGGTGAATCGTGATCGCCAGAAAGCCGGCGACCAGGAACCAGTGCGCGTCTCCGAGCTGCCTGAGATCGGCCGAAGCCCCGATCATCGTCATGTACAGGTAGACGAAGCTCATCGACAGCGGTTCCGTGCCCGGGACGTCCTTCAGCGGCGTCGCCGACATCAACACCCCGATGGTGGTGACGAGCAGGATCGTCCAGGTGCTGGTGGTCAGGACCGGCGGGAACTCGGGTACCATCCCCGCGATCCAGCGCGCGGCGACGATCGCCACGAAGCCCCACCCGACCAGCGTCAGCACGTCGCTGAAATGAACTTCGTGCGTCTTCTTCTCGACCTCCGACGATGCCTGGATGAAGTGTGCGATCTCCTCATCCGAAACGCCGGTGAACCGGTTGAACGGCTTCGCCCAGCGCTTGCAAGTCAGGATCAGCGGGAAGTAGACGAGGTAGACGAGGTTGTCCACGATCACCACGATCCCCACCAGTTCGCTCGGTGTATCCAGGCTTTCGGCCACCGCCGCAAGGTTGCCGGTGCCGCCGATCCAGCTGCCGGCCAGGGCGCCGAATCCCGACCATGCGTTGTCCGGCAAGCCGGCCGAGAACATGACGTACGCAGCCACGCACCCGATGACGATTCCCACGGCTCCAATCGTCAGCACGATCGCTCCCCGCCACGCCACCTTCATCGACTGGCGGATGTTGATGTCGAGCAGCATCAGCACTATGAACAGCGGTACGGCGAAGGACTTGAAGGTGGTGTAGATCTCGCTCTCGCGAGGAATGATGTTCAGGTTCGACAGGAAGATCGGGGTGAGAAAGATCCAGATGATCGCCGGCAGGAAATCGAAGATCTTCCACCGCGTCTTCCGCTCGAGCCACAGGAAGAACACCGGGACCATGCAGATCACGGCCATGACGCCGAACAGGTCGTTGAACAATGGTTGGGGGTCCATCCGCTACCTTTCGCCTCCGACGCCGGTCGAGCCGAAGCCCGCGGAGCCACGTTCGGTATCCTCTGGCAGGTGATCGACGAGCTCGATCACCGGACGCTCGAATTTCGAAAAGACCAGCTGGGCAATCCGGTCGCCGCGCTGGATGTGAATCGTACGGGCCCTTAAACCACTAACCAGGCGCGCGACCAGCTCGCCGGGCGGTCCGTCCAGTTCCGCTGCCGTTACTGAGGACTCGGCGTTGTACAGGATCACCTTTACCGGGCCGCGATACCCCGGGTCGATCGTCCCTGGCGAGTTCAGGCAGCCAAGTCCGTTGCGAAGTGCCTGACCCGAGCGGGGTCGAACCTGTCCTTCGACACCCTCGGGCAGGGCGATTCTGATTCCCGCCGGCACCGCCACTCTCCCACCGGGCGGCAGATCGACGTCCTCACACGCGATGAGGTCAATCCCGGCGTCACCAGCCTTCGCCGGATCCAATCCCGCGTCGGCCGCGGAGGATGCCCGGCCGAACATCGGGTGCTCGGGAAGCAGCTCGATCCGAACGGCGCCTGTCGCCCCGGCTGGAATAGACATGGGCCACAGTTTACCGGGATGCCGTTGATTCGGGAACCGGCTCCTGGTTCCCCGGTGTCTCGGTCGCCAGGCTCGCAGCCCTCGCACTCGCCGCCGGACTTCGTCGTTTCGATGCCTGCTTGACCTGAGTCGCGAAATACTTGACGCAACCTCCTCAGCGCTTGATTGCGGCAGAAAATCAACTGACTCAGCCCTGACCGGACCGCATCACCCTCGGTTCAGACGGCGGATTCACCGCCGAACCAAACGAGGGAGGACACGATGCGAGCCCGGACGACGATCACCGCACTCTTCGGCGCGACCCTGCTGCTCGGTGTCGCTTCCTCCGTTTCGGCCCAGGTCCGGCCGCTGCCCGATGACTCCCTGGAATATCACTACGAGGGACGACGATCGGTGTGGATGGCACTGGGCCAGGTGACGGCCATGAACGGCCTCGTGTGGGGCTTCGACTACCTGGTGCAGCGCAAAGAGGTATTCCAGATCAGCCCGAAGACCTTCGCTACGAATCTCGGAAGGGTTCCGGATTGGGACACCAACACCTTCGGCACGAACCAGCTGATGCACCCCTACAATGGCGCCATGTTCTACGGTGCGGCACGAGCGGAGGGCTTCAGCCCTCTCGCTTCCGCAGCGTTCACCCTCGTGGGAAGCGCCCAGTGGGAATGGTTGTGGGAGACGGTCAATCCGTCCGCCAACGATCTCTACATGACGACCCTGGGCGGGATCACGCTGGGTGAGAGCCTCGGCAGGCTGTCGGCTGGAATCCGCCAGACCAGGTCCGGCGGCCTCGTGGGGATCGGCCAGGGGCTCCTCGCCGGTCTGCTCGATCCCGGTGGCAGCATCAACCGTGGCGTCCTCGGCGGAACGACTCCCCGAGAGTTTCTGCGACCGTCGATAGCGAATCGCGTCATGATCGGCGGCTCCACGAGTTCCGGCATTGAGACCGAGGGACCGAATCCACCGACCAGCTCAGCGAGTATGCGTGGTCTCTTTCGGCTGGAGATCGTTTACGGGGACCGCTTCTCCTCGCGGAAGCCGTCGTTCTTCGACGCATTCGAGCTCGACTTCCAGTTCAGCGGCGGCTCGAATGGCGTCGGTATCGATGAACTGCGCGTGAGCGGGGTGCTGCTCAGCGGCCCACAAGACAGAGTCGGACGGGGCCAGAGTGCGACTTACCTCGACCAGGAGTTCGAGTACTCCTTGAATCCGGCATATTCCTTCGGCACACAGAGCTTCAACGCCAGCTATCGCTACCGGTACGAGACTCGATCCGGGCAGTGGGAACTCGGTGCACGCGCGGACGCCCGGGCGATCCCTCTCGCCGGTGTCAGTTCCGAACACGCAAACGGTGAACTGGCTCGAAAGGGGATCAGCTCCGAGCCCTCTGGCGAGATCGACCGCGACTACGACTATGGCTCCGGTGTCGGTGCACGGCTGGCGGGCTCGGTGAAGCGATCGGGCCGCGAAGTCCTGCGGATGTCCTACGGAACCTCCTGGGTCCGCACTTTCAGTGGTGCGGACGGGTCTCACCTGCTGCAGGAGATCCGGGTCCGCGGGACGCTGCCGATCGCTCGTGGCTGGGCGCTGTCGGCAGGGTGGGAGATGCAGACGCGGGATTCGCAGTATGAAGACTTGCCGGCGATGAGCCGGACGAGCTCCTCCTTCTCGCTCAGCGCCAGCTACGGCGCCTTCTGACTTCACTCGTTCCCCCCGGGGGACGAAGGCGCGCCTGTCCGGGCACTCGCCTTCGGCTCTCCGGGGGGTTTTTTCATCCAGGGATTCCCGCGCCATTGCGGTGCCGTGTTCCTGCCGCATCTTGACGGGGGATCGCCGGCCGCCGGAGTTCCGGATTCAGGCCGGGATCGTCGTGAGAATCTACGTACGGACCCATACGGAGGCGTTCCATGCGACGAGAATTGTGGCAGACCACACGAACGGCAGTTCGGCCGATCGCGGTCTTCCTGACGATGGCGATGGTGGTTCTGGTCCTGCCCGATCAGGGACGGGCCCAGGTTGGCGGCGTGGACCTCGACACTGTCCGGGCCGGCCAGTTCGACTACGGGAAGATGTGGACGTTCGAGTATCCGCCGTCCGAGTACTTCACGCAGACGTACGGGTTTCAGGCGGACGAAGAGTGGTTCCAGCGAGCGCGGCTGTCTGTGCTGCGGGTCCCCGGCTGCTCGGCCTCGTTCGTATCGCCCAATGGACTCGTCGCAACCAATCATCATTGCGTACGAGGAGTGGTGAGCCGGATCACGCAGGCGGGCGAGACGTTGCTCGACAGCGGCTTCGTCGCCGCGACTCTCGAGGATGAGCGACAGATCCCGGGCTACTATGCCGATCAGCTGCTTGCCGTCGAGGACGTGAGCGACCAGGTGTTCGCCGCGACCGATGCTGTTAGCACCGAAGCAGACAAGGAACGCGTTCGCGGAGAGGTCCTGGACGAGCTGGAGCAGGCGCTGCTCAGGAAATACGGAACCCGGATCACCGGCGACTCCGTGTGGGTCCAGATGATCGGGCTGTACAACGGCGGTCGCTACTCGGCCTACGTATTCAACCGGTTCACCGATGTGCGGATGGTGGTAGCGGCCGAGTTGCAGATGGGCTTCTTCGGGGGAGATCCCGACAACTTCACCTATCCGCGTTATGCGCTCGACTTCGCGTTCCTGCGGGTGTACGGCAAGGACGGAAGACCCTACCAGCCCACGCACTGGCTCGGCTGGAGCCTCGACGGAGTCGAGGAGGGTGACGCGGTGTTCGTGATCGGGAATCCGGGCTCCACGAATCGGCTCAAGAGCATCGCGCAGCTCGAATACCAGCGGGACGTGTCGGTCCCGGCGCTCGTGGGCTGGCTCGACAGCCGGCACGCGATCCTGGGAGAACTCAGGGCGAGCGCCCCGCCGGACCTGGCCGGGCAGCTGCGAAACCGGATGTTCGGACTCTCCAACTCGCTCAAGGCATCGGGCGGGCGGCTGGCAGCGCTCAATGATCCGGTGATCATGGCCCGGAAGGCTGACGCCGAGCGACGTCTGCGGGAAGCGATCGCCGCCGACCCGCAGCTTTCGGCGGACTACGGGGACGTGTTCGACCGCCTGGCCGAAATCCAGGTGGAGCGCAGGAAATACGCCACGCAGCATACCGCGTTCATGCAGATGAACAACCGGGGCTTCTCGTCGGCCTTCCAGCGCCGTGCCCGGCTCGGCCTCGGGTGGCTGGAGGCGGTTGAGCAGGGACAGCCTGCGGACTCAATCGCACTGCTGGCGGAGGAGATGTCGCGTATCAGCGATACGAATCCGGCTCTGGAGCGGATGCTTCTCACGGCGCGGTTCGAGGACTTCCAGCGGAATCTCGGGGCCGACAATCCGATCGTTACAGCGACGCTGGGCGGACGGACACCGGAGCAGGCGGCCGACTATCTGCTGTCCGAGTCCGCGTTCGCCACTGCAGCGAGCACCAGCCAGGCGATGGAGAACGGGACGCTGGACATGAGCGATCCGGCGATAGTAATGGCGCAGGAAGTTCGGCCGGTATATCGGGAGTATCTCGAAGCGTGGAACCGCCTTGGCCCTGAGGAGTCAGCTCTCGAATCCGATCTCGGCCGGGCCCGGTTCGCCGTGTACGGACGCGAGGTGCCACCCGACGGCACGTTCTCGCCGAGGATCACCGATGGCGTGGTGAAGAGTTACGAGTACAACGGCACGATCGCTCCGCCATACACGACGTTCTTCGGACTGTATGACCGTTACGTGGCGCACGGTCGCGGCCAGGGTCTCGGGGCCGAGTGGGAGCTGCCGCTGCGCTGGCGGACGCCACCCTCGGGTCTCGACCTGGCGACGCCGCTCAATTTCGTCTCGACCTCTGATACGTACGGGGGCAACTCGGGCTCGCCGGCAGTGACGCCGCAGCTCGAGCTGGTAGGTCTGAACTTCGACCGGAACATCGACGGTCTGTCCCGAGACTTCATCTATCTGCCAGCGCGCGGCCGGAACGTGATGGTGGACGTGCGTGCGATTCGCGAGGCGCTCGAGAAGGTGTACGGTGCCGATAGGATCCTTCAGGAGTTGAATGCCGGCGCATCGGGGTCCGGCCGCTGATCCCGGCGAGGGCCGTGAAGCACGCACGAGTACGCAGGGAGATCGGATCTCGATGAGCGTCGATGAGCTGCTGCGCCGCCGCGTCCCGCAGGTGGTCGGGTTTTACCTGGCCGCGAGCTGGGCGCTCATCGAGTTCTCGGACTGGGCAGTCGGGCGATTCACTCTCTCCACCAGGATCACCGATGTGCTCATCGCGGTCCTGCTGTTCGGGGTTCCATTCGTCAGTCTGGCGGCCTGGCGACTCGGCGTATCAGAGGGAGATCCTGCCGGCCCGAGCCACGATCTGGGCGCGGACGGTGGGGCGACGGAACGTCCGGAACCCGCCCTTGGTGAGCAGTCAGTCGCGGTGCTCCCATTCGCCAATCTCAGCGACAGCGCTGAAAACGAGTACCTCAGCGACGGGCTGAGCGAAGAGATCATCAACGCTCTCACGCGTCTCAAGGGACTGAACGTGGTGTCGCGTACATCGGTGTTCGCCTGGAAAGGCCGGCCGGGCGACCTGCGTGAGATCGGTCGGACCCTTGGTGCTCGTTCGGTCCTGGAGGGCAGTGTCCAGCGCTCCGGCGATCAACTGCGGGTCACTACGCGCCTCGTGGATGTCGAGAGTGGATTTCAACTGTGGTCGGGGAAGTACGACCGATCCATGGAGGACATCTTTGCGATCGAGGACGAGATCTCCGGGAGCGTGGCTCGAGCGCTCCGGGTGCTGTTCGAAAAGGATAGTCAGGCCCGGCTTCGAGCCCAGCCGTCCGACGTTCGCGCGTATGATTATGTACTCCGGGGTCGGCAGTTCTTCCACAGAACGCGAAAAGCGAGTCTCGAATTCGCCCTGGAGATGTTCCGCAAGGCGATAGAGGTGGATCCGGAGTACGCGGAGGCCAGGGTCGGAGCGGCCTACACGGCTGCACTGCTTCGTATGTACTACTCCACCCTGGAGGGAGTGCTCGAAGAAGCCGATGTCGAGAGCCGGCGGGCGCTGGAACTGGAGCCCGACTCGTCGGATGCCCATGCCGCTCGTGGTTTCGTTCTATTCCTGCAAGGTGAAATGGAAGCCGCTGAGGAGCGCTTCAGTCGCGCGATGCAGCTCGATCCGCTGCAGTTCGAGTCGCGCTACCTCCTGGGCCGGATTCGATTTCAGCAGGGAAGACATCTGGAGGCGGCGAACCTGTTCGATGAGGCCGGGTCTGCACGCGAAGACTACCAGGCCGCGTTCTTCGGCGCCCAGGCCCGCGAGGCGCTCGGCTCGGCAGCGGATGCGAAGGAGCATTATCGCATGGCGCTCGAAGTCGCAGAGCGACACATGGACCTGAATCCCGATGATCCTCGTGCCGCGACCATGCGCGCGGTCTCCCTGTGCAGGCTCGGCCGACTCGAAGAAGGGAAGGAGTGGGCAGAAAGAGCGCTGGAGATCGACCCTGCGGATGCCGGCGTTCGCTACAACGTGGCCTGCCTGTTTGCTCTGGAGAAGGAACCAGAACGCGCGATCGACTGCCTCGAGGAGGCGATCGCTGCAGGGTTCGGCAATCGCGCGTGGATCCGTCAGGACCCGGACCTCGCTTCCCTGAAGGACAATCCGCGGTTCGAGGAGCTCGTTTCAGGGGTCGGGGGAGCCGGCTGCTAGTCCGGGTCAGCTCGGCGGGGGTCCGAAGTCGGTCGGAGAATCCCCGAGGATGTACAGACCGAGCGCAATCAGCACGAGCGGGAGTAGAATCGGACCGGCCCTCTCGAGAAATCGCCGCGGTCCCGGCTGCTGCATTACCCATCCGGCGACCCACGTCCAGGCGACCGCTCCCAGCAGGATTCCTCCCACGATGGCTGGCAGGAGCCAGGTCCTGGTATCCGCAAACAGTGCCGAGTAAGCAGCAAGGCTGTCGCTGCTCGCAGCTAGGGTCACGGCGATCACGGCGGCCCGTCCTCTCCGCAGGCGCATGGTGTGCGCCATGCTCTGCTCGAGCCTCTCCTGCTCACTGGTGCGCCCGGGCAGGACGAGTCGAGTGGCATAGAACAGACCCATCCCCAGCGGAATGAATCCGAGAAATACGATTCCGCGACCCTCGAGCGGTCCGAACCGTGCCACCGCGGAGAGCACTGCCGCGAGAGCTACCACGCCGAGAACCGCCCCGACGTAGGCAGGGGCGACGACGCGCTTCGGATACGACGAATTCCCCAGGAAGCTGATCAGCAGCATGAGGTTGTCGAGTGACGTGGCCACGAATGTGACCAGTCCCAATGCCGCGGCGAGCAGGAAGCTTTCCATGGCTGAGGATTCTAGGCGGGCCTGTGGAGTGCGTCGAGGCTGATCGCCGGTGGCCGAGTCATTCGGGGAAGGGCCGTACTCGACTATCGAGCCCGACAGTATACTGATATATTAGATATCAGTCATTTGACTGGTCGGTTTTTCGGGTGTTCACCGGACACCCGTCGGCGCACGGAGCGTTGAATGTCGAACTCCAGCGTTCTTCAACTCAAGTCCCTGCGGGAGCAGGTATACGAGCACTTGCGTGCCTCGATCGAGGCCGGAGACCTCGTACCCGGGACCTTCATCGACCAGAATCACATCAGCGCCGAACTCGGGATCAGCCGCATGCCGCTGCGCGACGCGATGATTCAGCTCGAGCTGGAGGGATTCGTCGACGTCCTGCCGCGCCGCGGAGTTCGTGTTCGCCGGCTCACGCTCGACGATGTACGCCACCTGTACGAAATCATCGGCGCCCTGGAGGGAGCGGCGCTGCTCTCGAGTCCCGACGGGATCGATCCAGGGGACCTGATCCGAATGGACTCACTGAACCGGGAGATGTCGTCCGCGCTGGAATCCGGTGATTTCGATACGTATTACTCCAGGAATGTCGACTTTCACCGGGTATTTCTGTCGTGGTCTGACAATCTCGAGCTCAGGCAAAGCGTCAGAGTGTGCCGCCAGCGGCTGTACGACTTCCCACGTGAACGCGCATTCGTACCAGAGTGGGAGGACCGGTCGATCCGGGAGCATGGTGAATTGCTCGATCTCCTGTTGGAGGGAAAGACGCGAGAAGCGGCCGACTTCCTGCGCGATGTGCACTGGTCGTTCGAGGTTCAGAAGCCCTTCCTGATCCGCTATCACCACCTCGAACCCGGGTTCGAGGTGGAGGAATGACCACAGGCCTGGTGTTCAACGTGCAGCGGTTTTCCACCCACGACGGGCCGGGAATCCGCACGACCGTATTCCTCAAGGGGTGTCCGCTGGCCTGCCGATGGTGCCACAACCCCGAAGGCATGCGCTCGGCTCCAGAACTCCTGACCCATCCGTCCCGCTGCATGGAGTGCAATGCCTGCGTCGACGCATGTCCACACGGATACGCAGTGCCGGCAACAATGGGGAATGGGATCACCCCCGGCATTCCGTCGTGCGAAGCATGCGGAGACTGCGTGGAGGTCTGTCCCACCGGGGCCCGCGAGATCGCCGGCCGGGAGTTGGACATCGCCGAGCTGCTGGACACGGTGTCACGGGATCGAGTGTTCTACGAGGAGTCGGGCGGCGGTGTAACGTTCTCCGGCGGGGAACCGTTGCAGCAGGCGGCATTCGTGCTCGCGGCGCTCGCGGCCTGCCGGGACGCGGGTCTCCATACCGCCGTCGATACGTGCGGACTCGTGGAGACCCGGGACCTGCTCGCTGCGGCGGATCTGGCGGACCTGATCCTGTTCGACCTCAAGTCGTCGGACTTGGAACGGCACCGCTCGGCGACGGGAGTCTCCAACGAGAGAATCCTGGCAAATCTCAGGCTCCTCGCCGACGGTCCAACACCGATCTGGCTGCGCGTGCCGCTGGTACCGGGCGTGAACGATGACGATGAAGAACTGGCCGGCATGGCTCACCTGGCATCCACATTGAAGGCCGTCCGGCAAGTGAGTGTCCTTCCGTATCACAAGCTCGGCCGGGACAAACGTGAACGGCTGGGCCTGCCGCTACTGGATCCGGAGCCCGGGGCACCACGGTCGGAGCGTATCCGTTCCGCGGTGTCCCATTTCGAACGTGCCGGCATCGAGACGTTTATCGGCGGCTGAACCGCCGGGGAGTGCAGGGAATGACGGATCGGACGAGACGACTGAGAGAGGAAAGCCTGTCAGCGGAGCCGTCGCTCTCGAGCGAGCGGGCCATGCTGCTGACGGAGTTCCACCGCGAGAATGAGGGGCGCTACCCTGTCCCGATACTGCGTGCGCTCGCCTTCCAGTACGTTT
>JBDGUY010000020.1:0-19059 GCA_039585935.1 Gemmatimonadota bacterium | reverse complement strand
GGCGTCCCGGTGCACTGCCCTTGCGAAGGGTAACCAGGAGCGGGGTTCGGACATCGCTGTGCACCGGATGTCCGCTCAGGGCGCCTTCGATGCGGAACGCCAGTTCTTCGATGGACGGAGACTGGTAGACCGACTGCTCCGGGAATCGGTCGCGGTCGAGACCGAATGCCTCCCGCAGCCTGTGGACGAGGGCGAAGACGGTGAGCGAGGTCCCTCCAACCTCGAAGAAGCTGCTCCGGAGGCCAAAGTTCCGGTGGCCGAGAACACTCGCCCAGGCCTCGGTGACCCGGCGCTCCGTGTCCGACAGCTCACGCTCGCCGGGGGGGGCCGCGGCTCGATCGGCGAACTCCTCCAGGAGGCGCACCCGGTCGACCTTGGCGCTGGCCGTGAGCGGAAACTCGTCGAGGCCGACGACGACGGATGGGATCATGTAGTCGGGCAGGTTTTCACGGAGGGTATCGTAGACGGCGGATCGGTTGACGCTGGCCGGCAGGTAGAAAGCCAGCAACGTCGCGTTCCCGGTCTCGCTGCCGCTCACGACGGCTGCGGCCTGTTTGACGCCGGGCTGCCGCAACACGGCCCGTTCCACTTCTGGCAGATCGACGCGGAAGCCCCGGATCTTTACGGTCTCGTCGACCCGGCCGAGATACTCGATACCCCCGTCGGGCAGGCTTCGCACCTGGTCGCGCGTGTCGAACACGGGGCCCGGAAGTCCGGGCGGCTGAACGAATGCCGCAGTCGTGAGTTCCGGATCGTTGAAATACTCAGTGAACAGAGGCGTGCCCGCCATGTGCAATCGGCCGGTCTCACCGGCTGCAACGGGCTCGAGGTCGGATCCGAGAATCAGCGGCTGCACATCCGGTGTGAGCGGCTTCCCGAGCGGCAACTCCTCACCGGGGCGGTAGGACTCGCGCAGCTCGCACAGGAGAGTCGAGCTCGCTTCCGTGCTCCCGTAAATCGAGCACAGGTACGTCTGTTCGGGAAACGCAGCGATCGCCCGCCCGGCCAGCCCCGGGTGTACGTACTCCCCCATCAGGACGACTACGTTCAGCGCCGGCGCCGCGAATCCCGGCATGTCCAGACTGGCCCTGAGCACCGAGGGTACGATGAGCAGCCGCGTAATCCCCTGTGTGCGAATCGTATCCCAGAACCCCTCGAGATTCCGGGTCTCCTCATCCGGTATGATTACGACGGGTATTCCGCGCAGCAGCGGTTCGAATAGCTCGTAGATGCCGTGCGTCGTGGTCATGTGTGCCTTCTGGCAACACACCTCGGAGTCCGAATACGGGTGCCGGCTCCAGGTCCAGGAGAGCCGATGAAGGAAGGATCGGTGACTCCTCACGATCATCTTCGGCTTCCCGGTCGACCCGGAGGAGCAGAGAACGAACGCCGCCTGGTCTGGATTTCCGGGCTCTCGCACCCGTGGTTCGGCGGACATTGAGACCAGTTCCGACAGGTTCAGCGCCCGACCGGGAAGGGACGGGGGAAGCCTTGTTTCCGGGTCATCGACGATGGCATCGAGCCCTGCGAACTCGAGAATGTCACGCAGTCGGCCCGGCGGAAATGACGGAGGCAGCGGCACTACGGCGGCGTTCGTCTTCAGGATCCCAAGAAAGCCCACGACCGAGGCGATGGAACGCTCGACGTGCAGTCCGACCGACGAGCCGGTACCAATTCCGTGAGTCCGGAGCGCATCGGCGACGCGCTCCGCCCTGTTCTGCAGATCTGCGAACGAGATGGAATCGTCCCCATGTCGCACGGCAGCGCGCTCCGGCGTCTTTCGGGCCTGCGCGTCGAACTGCTCGTGGAGCAGGAACTCCGGCTGTTGACGTTCCATTTCCTTGCCGGCCTGTTCAGTTCGCATTTGACGAAGGATGAACGCCTTTCAGCCGGATTCCGCCTGCGTTTCCAGCTGCTCCAGCGTGTGCCGATAGGTCGCGGCGAGCGTCTCCTGAAAACCCACCAGCATGCCGACCCCACTCACTCCCTGCCGAACTGCGGCCTCAGGATCCTCGCGAGCGATACGCATGAGGTCTCCCATCCCGTCCACCATGCCGATCTGCATCCGATCGTACATCTCCTGGATCTCGTACACCTCCGACAGCTGCCGCATGGCGTCCAGGTCGAAGTAATGGACTGCCTGGCTCATTTGTGCGCTCTGCCAGGCGGCGGTCGACAACAGGGACACTTCCAGCCCGATGTCCACATCGCCGGACTCGTCCCCCGCCTCCATTTCCTCCAGGACGGCTCGCGCTGCCTCGAGCCGCCCGATGTTCGAAGGCGCCGTTCGCTCGAGCTCATCGAGGTTCGACCGGACTTCTTCCACTACCGAGTTGAGCGCGCGTTCAGCCAACGCCTGACGGTCCCGATTCTCGCGCCACTCCTCGGCGGCGAGGGCGAGCACGACGGCGAGGAAGATCATCCCCGCCTCCACCATCAAGTCCGGAAGCCGTTTTCGCATGCCGTATTCCGTCATCGGGGTTCATTGGTCGATCGAGAGTGGGATGAGTACCGGCCCGGGCTGGCGCCCACTCCTACGACCGCACGACGAGATTCAGCAGTCGATCCGGGATGTAGATCGTCTTCACGATCTCGACGCCGTCGGTATGTCGCTTCACGGCCTCATCCGCCAACGCCGCCGAGCTCACCGTCGATTCATCAGCCCCGCGGGCCACGGTGATCGTACCACGTAGCCTTCCGTTCACCTGGACCGGCAGATCGACGGTGTCGGTTATGAGCTTCGCTTCATCGAACTCGGGCCACGAGGCATGATCGAACAGGCTCGAATCTCCGCCGAGCTTCGACCACAGTTCTTCGGCCAGGTGAGGAGCGATCGGGCCGAGCATCACCACCAGCGGCCGGATTTCGTCAATCGTGGGCACGCGGCCGGATGCCCTGAGGACGTTGAGCAATTCCATCAGCGCGGCGATGGCCGTGTTGAAGGACAGGCTTTCGAAGTCCTCTGTCACCTGGCGGATCGTCTGGTGAACGGCGCGCTCGACATCCGGGTCCGGGAATCCGGTCCGTCCCGCCTCCAGCGCGGCTTCGACGGCGTCCGAGGTCCGCGACAGGAAGCGCTGCGGTCCGGCGATGCCCGCCTCGCGGAAGTCACCACCTTCCTGGTACGGCCCGAGAAACATCAGGTACGTGCGAAACGTGTCGGCGCCATAGCGGTCGATGTATTCGTCCGGGTTCACGACGTTGCCCTTCGACTTCGACATCTTCGCGCCCTCGCGGATGATCAGTCCGTGTTTGCGGAAGCGCTCGTAGGGTTCTGCGAATGGCACATGTCCGAGGTCGTGAAGCGCCATCGTGATGAACCGCGAGTACAGGAGGTGGAGCACGGCGTGCTCTTCCCCACCGATGTACATGTCGACCGGCAGCCAGCGATCGGTCCGCGCCGTGTCGATCGGACGATCGTCGAAGTCGGTGCTCGGGTAGCGCAGGAAGTACCAGGCGCTGTCCAGAAACGTATCCGACACATCGGTCTCGCGGCGGGCCTCGCCCCCGCACGCCGGACAGGTCGCCCGGTAGAACGACTCGGCTTTGGCCAACGGAGCGATTCCGTCGTCACCCGGCTTGAACTGCTCCACATGCGGCAGCAGCACCGGCAAGTCCTCCTCCGGCACCGGCACGGTTCCGCAGGCGTCGCAGTAGATGATCGGAATCGGAGGGCCCCAGTAGCGCTGCCGTGAGATGCACCAGTCGTGAAGCCGGTAGTTCACCTGCGGCTCTCCAAGTCCCTGCTCGCTCAGTGTGGCGACGATCCGTTCCCCGCCCTCGACCGCCGTCAGGCCGCTGAACTCGCCGCTGTTGATCAGCCGCTCGCCCTCTGCGTGCTCGACGAACGCCCGGTCGCCGAGCTCCAGTTCGACGGCAGTCGGATCGTTGGCCGCATTTGCCAGGTCCGGGGGGGCCACCACTGGCCTGATCTCCAGTCCGAATTGCCGGGCGAATTCAAAGTCCCGCTGGTCGTGCGCCGGGACGGCCATGATCGCGCCGGTGCCGTATTCCATGAGTACGTAGTCCGCGATCCACACCGGCACTTCCTGTCCCGTAGCCGGATTCACCGCATAGCCGCCCGTGAACACGCCTGTCTTCGTCTTGTCGTCGGTCTTCCTGCGCTCCACGAGGTCGACGGCGGCGGCGGCGTCCCGGTAGGCCGACACTTCAGCCCGGCGCTCATCGGTCGTCAGACTGTCGACCAGCGGATGCTCGGGTGCAAGTACCATGAATGTCGCCCCGAACAGCGTATCCGGACGGGTCGTGAATACCTCGATCATCTCGCCGGGTTCTGCGGCCAGACGGAATCGGAGCAACGCGCCGTCGGAACGGCCGATCCAATTCCGCTGGGCCGTCAGAGTTGAGTCTGACCAGTCGATCCAGTCCAGGTTCGCGAGCAGCTTCTCGGTGTAATCCGTGATCCGGAAGAACCACTGGCTGAGCAGCCGCTGACCCACCTCCGTGCCGCACCGTTCGCATTTCCCATCCTCGACCTGCTCATTGGCGAGCACGGTCTTGCAGGACGGGCACCAGTTGACGGGCGCTTCCTTCTTCTCGGCCAGACCGGCCTTGAACAGCTGCAGGAAGATCCACTGGGTCCACCTGTAATAGTCCGGATCGGTCGTGGTCACGGTGTGCGACCAGTCGTACATGATCCCGGCCCGCTCGAGCTGGCGCGTGAATGTCTGGATGCTACGCGGGATCAGCTCCATCGGGTGGACGTTGACCTTCAACGCGTAGTTCTCCGAGTGGATCCCGAATGCGTCGAATCCGATCGGCTGAAATACGTCCAGACCTCGCAGCCTCCGGTAGCGCCCGTGGAAATCAGCGCCCGTGAACGCGTACAGGTTCCCGACGTGCAGACCCTCGGCCGAGGGGTACGGAAACATCATCAGGTTGTAGTACGGGCGTTCCGCCCCATCGAGGTCCGGCTCGTTCGTCCGGCGCTCGGCCCACAGGCCCTGCCACTTCTGCTCTGTCGTCGTCGGTTCGTACATCGCACTCCGGCGCCGGAACGGCCCCTCGGTTCGGGTCAACGTCGCACTGCGCTTCGGTCGGCGCGGTGATTCGAGTCGGGGAAGATGCAGGAACCCTTCGACCGCGACAATGTGCCGTGCCCCGGTTGACGGGACTCAGGCCAGGAGACAGGCGGTGACCGCGCCGGAGAGGCTGCCGAGAAAATTCACGGTTTCGTTGTTGATTCCCGGGAGCCTGCCCTCCAGGGTGGCTCCAAGGAAGGAATCCGTAAACATCCCGACCAGCCCCCCCACCAGCACAGGCGTGAATTCCGGCGGCAACGCCGGTCCCCAGGCCGTCGGCGGGAGCCATGTGGCGAACAGCGCGATCGCCGCGGCCCCGCTGCAACCGGCTGCGGTGCCGGGCACGGAGATCGCTCCCGACCGACCGGGCGGCACGCTGCGCCATGTCGACACGAGTCGGGCGGGCGCACGCAGCGCTATCCCGATTTCGGTCGCCCAGGTATCGGCGGTGACCGCGGCGATTGCTCCGGCGACTGCGGCTCCGGCACAGGGCAGTGCCCCGGTGGCCGCCAGCAGGGCCGCGATGGCCGGAACAGCGGAGTTCGCCAGTACCTGCCAGCCGTTCCGCGGTCCGTCACTCCGGGCTCGACTGAGCAGCGAGGAGCTGGCGAGAAACCCGACGAGAAGAATCGGACCTGCAGCGTGCGTCCCCGCGATCAGCAGAGCGCCAATACCCAGGCCCGCGAGCACGCCAGCCCGGGTCAACCAGTTCCTGTGCAGGGCCAGGGCGAGGCCAAGGATACCGAGCGCGCCACCCACGATCGGACCGGTCACGTGTGGCTCCCCTGTTGCCCACCCCGTATCGGGTCGCTAGCCTGTCGCTCGCTTATGAAACCCACCAGAGGAACCGACAAGGTCAACCCCGCGATCGCCATCGCGTTGTTGAATTCGCTCCGGGCTACGGATACACCGGACGAAATCATCGAGGATGAGTCATTTCGGATCAGCCTGCCCAGGCGCCTGGGTCTGAACGAGGTGGTCGACGCACAGATGCGGCGGTATGCCGAGATCAGGGACCGCGGCGGCGTCATTTCCCCCGACGAGTACGGCAATCTTCTGCAGTTGATCGATCGCCGGCCTGACTCCATCACGGTATTCGCCTCCGCCGGCCGAAACCTGGCGGAAGCACGCTTCTCGGAGCCGAGCCGATTCGACCGTATCCGACGCCGGCTCACGCCGGCCGGTCTGCGCCGCAGGAAGTTGATCCGGGCCATGACAGACGTGGCCCGGGCCCTCGAACCCGGAGCGGCGATCCAACCCGTCACGGAAACCGGTGCTGATGGAATCGACGTACTTGCCCCCCCTCTGGCCACCACAACGACGGGTGGAGCCGGCTGTGCGCTGATGACGGCGGCGCTGGAGGTTTGTGCCGATCGGGTCGGCAGCGACACGGGGCGCCTGAGTCACGGGCTGTGCGTCGGACAGGGTGACGATCGCTGTCGGTGGGTCATCTCGGAGGCGGTGCGGCCGGACTGAATTCCGGTGAATCGATCCCGCCGGACGGCGGCTCGACGTGAACGACTGCGCCGGTAAATCCCTCGGCAAGCAGCTTCCGCTCCACGGTATCGGCGATCTCGTGCGCTTGCTCGACCGTAATTCCTCCCTCGACGATTACCGTCAACTCGGTGAAGGCTTCGGCGTCCAGACTCCCCCTCGACTTCACGTCCGTTACCTTCAACACACCGGGTACGGGGCCGATGAAATTCCGGATCCGGGATGCCTCGATGGCTCGCGAATCCACCAGGACGGGGATCGTGCTGCGCAGGATCACCCACCCGCTCCTGGCGATCAGCGCGGCGACGACGATCGCCAGCCACGCGTCCGCGTCGTCCCAACCCAGGGCCACGATCCCGAGACCGCCAATCACGCTGATCGTTACCAGCACGTCGGACGCAGTGTGGCGAGCATCGGCCGAGAGGATCGGTGAACGGAGCCGGCGGGCTGCCCGAGCTTCGGCGGCGGCGACGAGGATGTTCACCAGCATCGTCCCGCTGAGCAGGACAAAGGTCAGCGAATCGACCCGGGGCGGGCTCGCGGATCCGAACAGGCGACCGACGGCCCCGGACACGAGCTCGAACACCGCGATCGACAGGAAGCTGACGACCGCGAGAGCCGCCAGCGTCTCGTACTTCCCGTGCCCGTACGGATGCTCCTCGTCCGGCGGTTCCGCAGCTGCGTTCACTGCGAAAAGGCCGACAACGTTGTTCAGCGCGTCCACGCCTGAATGCGCGGCATCACCCAGTACGGCCAGCGAGCCGGCGCGCAGACCGACGAACAGCTTCACCAGGACCACGAAGAGGTTGGCGGCGAGAACCAGCCACAGGATCTTTCGGACCCTGTCATACCTGCCTGCCACGCCTGGTCCACTGTCGGGCATCAGCGATCGAACCGCCGGACGACCCAGTCCATCAGCATCTCGAACGGGCTCACCCTCGGGGCCTTCCCGGTGCTCTCGTACTTGTCGAACAGCCCGGGGTAGCCGAGACCCACCCAGATGCCGACGGCGAACGCAACCGTGGCCAGAGTTATGAGAATGAGCAGCAGAGTTCGGTCGTTCATATCAACGAAGAGCCGCCGTTCAATTGCCTGTCACGTCTGCGGCGCCCCCGGGAGGCTCAGGCATCGAATGGCAATTGGTGCACACATTGTCGACGTAGTGCTCTTCACGATCCCGGTGGCACACCTGGCAGGCCTCGCGGGTCCACACCGACAGCCAGGCGACCGCGTCCCCGTGGCAGGCACTGCAATTTCCGTGGGCTTCCGCCGGGTGGATACCCTTCACCTCGGTCCGGTGACAGGAAGTACACGAAGACTCGGGCCGGTGGTGAGACTCGTGACAGGCCATACACTGCACGCCGGCGGCGCTGTTTGCGGCCCCAGAATGGCAGGTCGAGCACGAAAGTCCGTTCTCCACGTGGGGCGAATGGAGGAATGAGCCCTCGGGCCGATCGATCGCCCTCGAAGGAACTCCCGTTCCTGACTCGTGGCACGTCGTGCACGGGACGCTGCCGCCGATCCCGTGATGACAGTCCGCACATCCTTGCCGACCATCGAAACGAATCCCGCCGTGGTCTTCGAGCGGCGTGTGGCAGGTCGAACAGGGCAGAGACGCTGATTCGACATGCGGACCATGAGCGAACGGACCTCCCAACCACTCGCCCCTCTGGCTCTCGATCCCGAGGTGGCAGCGCAGGCAGACATCCTCGCCAACCGCCGGCCCGATGTCCACCGAAGGCACTTCGAATTCGATACCGCCCACGTCACTGGCCTGCGCAACGAAGTCGAGCGACGCTCGAAGCAGCTCGTCGGCAAACACGATGTTATGGGCTCCTCGGCCTACCCGAACCAGGTCCAGGTTTTCTCTCGCCAGACTCAGCAGGCTGTCCGATGTGGCTCTAAGCTCGACAGATCCGCTGGCGGGGGCGAGTTCTGCCAGCTCGACGACTCTATCGACTCGAGCGAGCCGCTCGTTCATCTCGTCCTGCCATGAGGGCAGGATGTTGGCGTATTGAATCCCGTGACAGGACATGCATGTCGCTTCGCCGGCCACCTGGACCTGTTCGTGTCCTTCGACTTCCTGTGCCAGACCATGGCAACTTCCGCACGACACTCTCGCGAGGTACATGGCGCTTGGAGCATCGGCGGCGCCGTGTCCTCCGATCCCGCTGTACAGCTGCCGCTGCGCGTCGTGCGTGCCCTGGTGGCAGGAAACACAATCCAGCTCGAAAGTCTCCCTCAACTCCACCAATCGGTGGGCGATCGGAAGATGGCACAGCTCGCATTCGATGTTGTGATCGGCGAGGTGGACCTGGTGCACCAGGGTCGTGTTCTCGTACTCGGCAACCCTGTCCGGCTCGTTGTGACAGCCATAGCACCGGGACTGATCCGCGGCTCCGTCACCCGATGTCACCCGCTCGTGACAGGAGACACACGACACCAGGTCTCGCACGTACTGTGGATGATCGACGACGATCCCGGCGGAAGTGAGCACTCGGGGGACGTCGACGTGACAGCCGGTGCACCCCGCGATCGGTTGACCTTCGGGCTGGTCCTTGAAGTGGCACAAGAAGCAAGTCGAGGCCGTAACCGCCACGTGGTTGCCCTGAACCATCTGGGAATGGCAGCTGGTGCAGCGAAGCTCCTTGCCCCGACGCAGTTCGCCGAGGTGGCTGGCGTGGTCGAAGTTGATTCCTTCGAAATCGACATCGCCCTCCAGCTTGCGCTCGGTGTGACACCCTGACCTCAAGCAGGCGGCATCCTCGATCTCCGCCCAGGGCTTCGTTCCATACGCGCCCGTCACGTACTTCACCACCTGGTTCGCCGCCTGGAGCTTGCCCATGGCCTCGGCTTTGATCCCGGGCGCGTAATGGCAGCGAATACAAGGCACGTCGTTGTGCGAAGATTCCGCCCACGACTCGTAATAGGGTTCCATGTTGTGGCAGTTGGTACAGAACGCCGGCTGGGCGCTGTACTCGATGAACCCTACCGCGGTCAGGCTGAGCAGCATGACTCCGAGGATCCCTATCAGGGCTACGACGTGAATCGTCTGCCGACCCCCGGGCGCGAATCTCGATCGAATTGACATCTTTGCGCGGCCTTCCTCGTTATGCCCTGCGGAGACGGAAGTGCACGACAGTCGCGATCGAGAGAGCGAAGAACCAGAGGGGTATCAGCAGCAGCCGGTGCTCCCAGCGTTCTTCATGCGCGACCTCGGCCTCCGCCTCGATTCCCTTCGTGACCGAAGAAACTTTCAGCTCGATGTCAGTCAGCAGCTCGAGATCGAGGCCGTGCTGGACCCGGGCGATCTGTCGGAACTCCGTCAGCGCGTTCCTGTATCGGAAACGAGCATCCGATGTCTGTCGGCCCGCCAGAGCGAGCTCGCTGATCGCCTCCCTCGCCGATTCCATCTGGTGCTCAGCCCGGATCACCCCCTCCTGGATCTGCTCGCCGATGTTCAGCGCCGAACTGCCGTCCTCGTGACAACTGGTGCAGGTTTCTGCGATCGACTCCGAAGCTACCCTCTCCGTGCCGTGATTCGTGTGACAGGACGTGCACCCGAGGATGATGTTGCCCGCTTCCATCGAGCCACCGTGCGGCCCGCCGGCCAGCGCACGTCTTACATCGATATGACACCGGCCGCAGACATTGGCGATCTCCCCGACATCGGGAGGGAGAGCAGCGTGCGAACCATGACAGCCTATACAACTCGGAGCGGCGAAGTTGCCATCATCGTAGATCGCTCGGCCGTGCGTGCTGTGGCGGAACTCCTCGAGCTGCTCGGTGCCCAGGCCGTAAGGCGCCATCATCTCCGCATCGGTATGACAGCGACCACATGTGTCCGGGATGTTCGTCGGGAATGTGGCGCTCCGGGCGTCGCTGGATGGAAGTGTCGTGTGCGGATCGTGACAATCCGAGCAGGTCGGCGCATCCTGATTCCCGGACTCCAGCAGCTGGCCGTGGCGGCTCGTCTTCAATTCCGCAAACTGGTCGGCCGGCAGACCATATTGCCGCATTTGATCAGGATCCGCGTGGCAGCTCGAACAGATCTCTACGGTCTGCTGCTTGTCGGGCACGCCGATGAACACGCCCGCATGCGCTGGCTCGATTTCGAGTGATTCCGGATTCCCTCCGTGGCAATCGTGGCACCGGATTCCCCACTCCGAGTGAATTCCCTGGACAAAAGCTCGACGCTTGTCGGCATGGCAGACCAGGCACCCGTACGAGGTCTCACCGGTCAGGGCGGTGGCCTCCGTTCGCGTGTCCTGCGCTGGACCCGGCCGTGCCATTGCGCACAGGGCAGCCGCGATCAGAACGGGGCGCGTGAGTACGCCGGTCATTCGGCCACCTCCTCTGTTACTGCTCCGCCAGCCTCGCTCGCGCCTGTCTCGCTATCGATGATCGGTGGTGGAATCGGCGGCAGGGCTCTTTCCTCCAGCAGCTCCTGGGGAACCGTGCCGGCGTCGATGGAGACCGACAGCCGGTGGCCGATCGCCCAGGCGAGGATGAACCCGCCAAACAGGATGACCCCCAGCATCGTGACGATGGGTCTCGAGCGAAGATCCGTCTCGGGCTTCCGGTCAAACAACGGCAAGAGAGCGAGTACGGAGATCAGAATCAGCGCCAGAACAATCCCGAGCGGTCCGAAGAATCGGAGCAGGGCGATCGTGACGTCTACCAGCACCCAGGTGGATATGAGCTCATCCGGGGCATAGAACGGCGTCGCAGGATCGCCGACGGGTCGCGGAAAAAAAGCCGCCAGGCTTCCCACCAGTGCAATCAGAAACACCGACAGCACGATCAGCCGCATGATGTGATTCGGATAGAATGGAGTTCCCTCGCCCTTCGGTGCCTGCTCGGAGCCGGCGATCCCGTGGCCGCGGACGATCACGAAGTGCAGGGAAATGAGTCCGAACGCGAGCCACGGAAGTACTATGACATGCAGTGCGAAGAAACGGCTCAGGGTCGCGCTCGAGACGATCCTGTCTCCACGCAGGAACATCGCGATCATACCACCAAACAGGGGGATTCGTTCGAGGCCGGAGGTGAATTCGGCGGTGGCCCAGTACGCCCACTGGTCCCAAGGCAACAGGTACCCGGTCACGCCGAACAGGACGACAACAGAGAACAGGGCGATCCCCACGAACCAGCTCGTTTCACGCGGAGACTTGTACGCTCCGGCAAACAGGATCCGCGTCATGTGGGCCAGGAGAGCAACGACGATCAGACTTGCCGCCCACACGTGCATGTCCCGGAGGAGCCAGCCGAACGGAGCCTCCGAGACGATGAACTGAATGCTCGGATATGCCTCCTCGACGGACGGGCGGTAGTAGAACGTGAGGAGAACGCCGCTAACGACCAGGATCATGAACAGGAAGTACGCGATGCCTCCGAAGGCATGCTTCCAGGTGACGTTTGCGGGAAGCCGCTGGCTCCAGGACTTACGCAGGGACTCGTCGATCGGGATGCTCCGGTCGATCTTCCCGTACAGCAGACCGAAAACGCGCAATGCGCCCAACAGACCTGGATCCGCACTCCGCTTCAGCGTGTCACGAGCCTGTCCGAACCAAAGAGTCAAACGCTGTCTCATCGTCCTCACCCCTGCTC
Source organism: Gemmatimonadota bacterium (assembly GCA_039585935.1). Taxonomy (GTDB): domain Bacteria; phylum Gemmatimonadota; class Gemmatimonadetes; order Palauibacterales; family Palauibacteraceae; genus Carthagonibacter. Next base: position 6,913 of record JBDGUY010000020.1, on the reverse strand, counting down.
GCGAGTCACGAAGACGAGCCCGCGCTGGACGCTCACGTCATAGCGTCGAAGTGGTCGTGTGGTCAGCCCTTCGACGGCACGTCCCCGCAGATCGTACATCTGGTGGGCGCATGGTGACACGACGCGAAAAGCCTGCTGGTCCCACTCGAGGATGCAACCGTCGAGCGTCGACGTCCCCTGTACCGCGTAGAAGTCGTCGTCGGAGATCCGCACCAGCAGTACGATCTCGTCTCCCCAGTTGTTCACGCGGCTCCCGCCCACCGGGATCTCGTCCACACGTCCCATCCGGAGCGCGCTCTGCCGATCCGGAAGCGTGAGGTGCTCGGCCGGGATCGCATAGAAGATGGCGAACAGGCTCAACATCAGGCCAAGCAGGAGAAGGAGCCCGATCATCAGCAACGACTCGAGGCCGTGTTCGGATGAACTCATCGCAGTCTGTCCGGGTTGAGAGCGGCTTCCGAGAATCAGGATCACCTGTGTTTCGGCCGGCGGAAGCCGACACGGGATCCGCCGGAAGACCAAGCTACGGGAGGATCGCGGAGGTGGCCACCGCGCCGACCCCCTCGCGCCGGTGGCATAGCGTCTTTAAAATGGAGCCGATCAGGATTCCGAGGTGCCGCGTTCAGGTTCGCGCCTGTGCCAGTTGCGTTGACAGTAGACACAGGGGGGCGACAGGCCGTCGCTTACCCCTGCAAATGCCCCGGTACACGGGTGGTCATGCATGGTCGTTCAGCTCACATGAATCTCTCGTCTCGCCTTCCGGCCGCCTCGGTTCCGTTCTTTCTGTTTCACATCCTCGCAAGCTTGCCCCTGAGTTCACAGGAACCGTCGGCTGCCGCACAGAGCGCGATCGCTGGAGCTGCAGTGTTTCGCGATCAGGCATGCATCGCGTGTCACAGTGCAAGTGGAAGTGGTGGCGCGGTCGGGCCCGACTTGCAGACGGTGTCGTCTTCCACCGACGTGTACGGGATGACGGCCGCACTGTGGAATCACCTGCCGGAGATGGCGGTCCACATGGACTCTCTGTCCATACCACGACCCCGACTGAGCGCTCGCGAGGCCGGCGATCTCGTGGCTTACGTTTACATGCTCGGCGGCTCGGAACGGGCTGGTTCGGCGGAAGCCGGCGCAGAACTGTTCAGGGAATCCGGTTGCATTCGCTGCCACCGCGTGGGAACGGCCGGTGGAGTGATCGGGCCTGCTCTCGACCGAATTCCGTCCCTCCAGAGCCCGCACGGGCTGGCCGCGGGGCTGTGGAACCACTCGGGCGCCATGATTCCGAAGATGAACGAGATGGGGATTCCGTATCCGACGCTGTCGGCGGCAGACCTGTCGGACCTTGAGTCGTTTCTTCGCGCGTCCTCCCGGGAACACGACCCTGTCAATGACGTCCCGGCCTGGGTCCTCCCCGGGGACGCGAACAGGGGTCGGGCGCTCGTGGAGCAGGAGGGATGTACCTCGTGCCATCGGATCTCGGGACGAGGGGCCGGCAGCGCACCTGAGCTGGCAGTTCCCGGAAGCCGGCGAAGTGACGAGGCCTATCTCGCGGCTCTGTGGAACAAGGGGCCGGCGATGCGAGCGGCATTTGCCGCGCGAGGCGATGCCCCACCGAGTTTCAAGCCGGGCGAGATGGCCGATCTCACGGCCTATCTGCAGTCGCTCGGCTATTTTCAGACGACCGGCGATGCCTCCCGCGGATCGAGGATTGCCCGAAGTAGTGGTTGCCTCGGATGTCACGGCTGGGGGGGTGACGGCCAGGCCGCCGGGGATCTGTCGCAACTCACTCCGCGCCCCGACATCGCGGACCGCCTCGCGGTGCTGTGGAATCACCTGACGGTGCTGGACGCATCGGACCCCTCGCAGGGAGACTGGTCACGAGTCGACCGATCGGAAATGGTCGACCTTCTCGAATTTCTCGGAACGGCATCCCAATGAACTGGAACGTGACCGCTGCCATAGTCATCGTCGCTCTCGTTGTGGGCGGGTCGCAGGACTTGCTCGCGCAGGGCTCCTCGGACATGTGCATCGAATGCCACCGGGCGCTCGACTCCGAGCCGCTGGCAGGTCCGGTGGAGCATTTCGAGGCAGACATCCACGCGGCGGCCGGATTCGGTTGCGTGGACTGCCATGGCGGCGATGCTTCAATCGCCGGTCCGGGAGGAATGGACCCGGCGCTTGGATTTCTCGGTGCTCCGAGGGGCGAGGAAGTCATCGTGGTATGCGGGCGGTGTCATTCGGACGGCGAGTTCATGCGTCAGTTCAACCCGTCGCTTCGTGTCGACCAGGTAGCGGAGTACTGGACGTCGCGTCACGGACAGCGCCTGGCCGCCACGGGAGACACGGCGGTCGCGACCTGCTCGGACTGTCACGCTCCGCACGGCATACGACCTGCCTCGGACCCGAGTTCGAGCGTCTACCCCCCGACCGTCGCCTCGACGTGTGGTCGGTGTCACGACGACGCGGCCCGCATGGGAGCCTTCGACATACCGGTCGATCAGCATGAGAAGTACGAGCGATCGGTGCACCGCGAGGCAATGGTCGATGGCGGCGACATCTCTGCGCCTACCTGCAACGACTGTCACGGAAATCACGGTGCGGCGCCGCCGGGCCTCTCCTGGGTGGGCAACGTCTGCGGCCAGTGTCACGCCGTGATGGCAGACCACTTCGACGAGAGCCGACACGCACAGACGTTCGCGGCCCTGGGGATGCCCGGTTGCGCCACCTGTCACGGCAACCACGAAATCCTCGAAGCGGGAGACTCCCTTCTCGGGCTTGGAGAAGGTGCGATCTGCACCACCTGTCATTCGGACAGTGATATGGGGGGCGCCGCCGCGATGGCCATGCGAGCCGGAATCGACTCGCTCATCAGCGAGATCGACGCCGCGACAACCGTGCTCCACGAGGCGGAGCAGGCGGGCATGGAAGTCAGCGCAGCGCAGGCAGACCTGACGGATGCGAACAGCGCGCTCATCATGGGGCGCGCCGCGGTGCATTCCTTCTCACCTGATGCAGTGGCGGAAGCGCTGGAGCCGGGCTACGAGATTGCGACCGCCAGTCTCGAGACAGGCGAGTCGGCGCTGCAGGATCTTCGAGTACGCCGATTGGGTCTCATAGCGTCGGTCGCAATCATCCTGATGTTCATCCTCGCACTCGTCCTCAAGATCCGTCAGATCGAGTCCGGCCCCGCCGACTCGCCTGGCCGAGCTTGACAGGAGTCTTCCATGTCCAGACAAGACCAACCGACCACGAAGAGCCGGAGGGGATTCGTCAACTGGCTCCTGGGAACGAGCGCCGGAGCATTCGCCGTCTCGGCCCTCTATCCCGTCGTCCGGTTCGTCGTGCCCCCGCTGGAAGCAGAATCCGCGACCTCGAGCGTCACACTGCCGTTTACGCCAGCGGAAATCGGCCCGAACGAGGGGAAGCCGTTCCGGTTCGGAAATCGGCCAGGCCTTCTTGTCCGCACATCGTCGGGAGACCTGCGGGCCTTCTCGGCCGAGTGTACGCACCTTTCCTGTACCGTTCAGTACAGGACTGATGAGTCAAGGATCTGGTGTGCATGCCACAACGGTTTCTTTGACCTGAACGGCACGAATGTTCAAGGACCACCACCCCGTCCACTGGATGCGTACGATGTGAACGTCAGGGGCGATCAGATCGTCGTAAGTGTGAAGGCGTGAGAGGCATGGAAAACCGGCAATCCCGTCTGTCTACGATCTGGAACTGGCTGGACCAGCGAATTGGCCTTGCTCCGGTAGTCGCGCTCGCCCGGAAGAAGGAAGTCCCGATCCACAAGCACTCGATCTGGTATTACATGGGGGGAATGACTCTCTTCCTGTTCATGGTGCAGATCGGCACTGGTGTTCTCCTGCTGATCTACTATCGGCCGAGCGCGGAAGAGGCGTACGAGTCTGTACAGTTTCTGATGACCGACGTGAAGTTCGGATGGCTGGTCCGCTCGATTCACCATTGGGCCGCGAACCTGATGATCTTCATGGCGTTCATCCACTTGTTCAGTGTCCTGTTCATGAAGGCCTACCGCCCGCCTCGCGAGCTCACCTGGTATTCCGGGGTGATTCTGCTCGTCCTGTCGCTCGGTTTCGGATTCACGGGATACCTGCTTCCGTGGAATGAGCTCGCCTACTTCGCGACTCGAGTCGGAACGGAAATCGTGGGCGTGTTCCCGCTTGTCGGAGACTTCGCGCTCAAGGTCGCGCGCGGCGGCACCGACGTGACGGGAGCGACACTTACCCGGTTCTACGCCCTCCATGTGGCGATCCTGCCGGCTACGGCCATTCTGCTTGTCGGACTTCATCTCCTGCTGGTCCAGAAGCTGGGAATGAGCACGCCACTGTCCGTCGAGAACAGCGGGTCACCAAAGAAGGCGATGAAGTTCATTCCGAATTTCGCCCTGCGGGACGCCATCGGGTGGCTCGTCGCCGTTGCGCTGCTGGCCTCGCTCGCCGCGTTCCTGCCAGCCCACCTGGGAGTAAAAGCCGATCCATTCGCCCCCGCACCAGCGGGGATCAAACCCGAATGGTATTTCATGTTCATGTTTCACCAGCTCAAGCTCCTTCCCGCGCACATCCTGGGCATCGAGGGAGAGCTTGTAGGCGTCATGGCGTTTGCGCTCGGAGGAGTCTTCCTGTTTCTGGTTCCAGCGCTCGATCGAAAGGCCGCAAAAGGACAACCAAGCCCGCTCTTCACGTGGATAGGGATCGGGGTGCTCGTCTACATCGTGGTCATGACGTACCTCGGCTTCACGGCGAACCCGATGGGTTGACCCACCTGCAGACCGAGCCAGGCGGCTGACTCTCCGAGCCCCCGGGTGGCATTGCCATCCGGGGGCTTCGCTTGCGCGCCAGCACGCAAGGAGATCAGTCTTGAAGCATCATCGGGTGGACACCAGAGTGGAGGACCGTATGAGCGACGGCCCGCAGAGGGAAATCGACGTACTGCTGAGAGAAGAACGTCGGTTCGAACCGCCTGCCGGATTCCAGGAGCACGCGCTCGTCAAGGATCGGGCGCCTTACGAGGCCGCGGCGAGCGACCGCGAGAGTTTCTGGGAAGGCTTGGCCCGCGAGCTTCACTGGTTCAAGCCTTGGAACCGGGTTCTCGAGTGGGAGGCCCCCTTCGCGAAATGGTTCGTCGGGGGCAGCCTGAACGTGTCGTACAACTGCCTCGACCGGCACCTCGAAACCTGGCGCGCGAACAAGGCAGCGCTGATCTGGGAGGGCGAGCCCGGTGACCGGAAGGTCCTCACCTACCGGCAGCTCCATCGCGAAGTGTGCCTGTTCGCCAACGCACTCCGCTCGCTCGGCGTGCAGCGTGGCGATCGCGTGGCGATCTACATGCCAATGGTGCCCGAAGCCGCCGTCGCGATGCTGGCCTGCGCCCGGCTGGGCGCGCCGCACTCGGTGGTGTTCGGCGGCTTCTCGGCGCGATCGCTCAGGGATCGGATCATCGACGCGGGCGCCAAGGTGGTGATTACTGGGGATGGTGGATATCGAAGAGGACAGATCGTTCCCCTGAAGCGCACGACGGACGAAGCGATCGAAGGGCTGGACTTCGTGGAGAGCGTCGTAATCGTACGACGTCGAGGGGGCGGCGATGGCGACGAGAGCTTCACGCACGTGGTCGAAGGACGGGACCACTGGTATCACCGCCTGATCCAGGAAGCCTCGGCGGAATGTCCGGCCGAGGAGATGGATGCGGAGGACCCGCTGTTCATTCTCTATACCTCGGGTACGACCGGACAGCCGAAGGGAATCGTGCATTCGACCGGTGGATACCTGACACAGGTCGCCGCAACGACGAAGTGGGTATTCGACCTGAAGGACGAAGACGTCTTCTGGTGCACGGCCGATATCGGCTGGATCACCGGTCACTCCTACGTCGTTTACGGGCCTCTGGCACTCGGCGCCACGATCATGATGTACGAAGGCGCCCCGGACTGGCCCGATCGGGGAGGTTCTGGGATCTGTGCGAGAAGTACGGCGTCACCGTGTTCTACACGGCGCCTACGGCCATCCGGGCGTTCATGAAGTGGGGTGAAGAGTGGCCCGACAGCTCTGACCTCTCCGCACTGCGACTGCTGGGAACCGTGGGTGAGCCGATCAACCCGGAGGCGTGGACCTGGTACCAGCGGGTGATAGGTGGTGGGCGCTGTCCGATCGTCGACACGTGGTGGCAGACCGAGACCGGCGCGATCATGATCACGCCGCTGCCGGGCGCAACCACCACGAAACCGGGCTCGGCGACAGTCGCTTTCCCGGGTATCGACGCGACGATCCTGGACATGGAAGGCGAAGAAGCCGAATCCGGGTACCTGGCCATCACATCTCCCTGGCCCTCGATGCTCCGCGGGATCTGGGGAGACGAGCAGCGGTACCGTGAAACCTACTGGTCCAAGTTCGAGGAAGTGTATTTCCCGGGAGACGGAGCCCGCATCGACGACGACGGCTACTTCTGGATCATGGGCCGGGTGGACGACGTGCTCAATGTCGCCGGGCACCGGATCGGCACGATGGAAGTCGAGTCGGCCCTCGTGGACCACGAGGCGGTAGCAGAGGCGGCTGTTGTCGGCCGCGCGGACGAGATCAAAGGCCAGGCGATAGCGGCATTCGTGTCGCTCAAGGAGGGCATCGAGCCAGGTCCGGAACTGCGCGAGGAGCTACGGAACCACGTGGCGACCGAGATCGGAGCGATCGCCCGGCCGGCTGACCTCATCATCACGGCCGACCTGCCGAAGACCCGCAGCGGGAAGATCATGCGGCGGCTGTTGCGCGACATCGCCGACGGGCGTGCCCTCGGTGACATGACGACGCTCGCGGATCCGGAGGTGGTGGAGCGTCTCAAGCAACGATACGAGGAAGGTTCCAGTGACTGAGAAGCTGTTGCAGAATCGAGCCCTTGC
>JBDGUY010000019.1:0-22973 GCA_039585935.1 Gemmatimonadota bacterium | reverse complement strand
CCGGTGCGCACTTCGACCCCGTCATCCAGGCGAATGCCGCCGTGGCGCGTATCGAACAGCACGCCGGGCTCTACGCTGACGTCTACTCCGAGACTCACGGGGCCGGTACCGAGCAAATGCACGCCTTCGGGAAGGGGAGAGGAGTCGAGACTCGACAGGTCACGAGCCAGTCGTTCAGGATTGCCGCTGACCAGGTCCCACACATTCTGCAGCATGATTCCATCGAGCTGAAGCTCGCCGAATCGCGGGAGCTCAGCCGGTCGCGAAAACCATGAGTCGTCCGGGGCGTCCGTACCCGCGGGAAACCATGCTCCGGCTATCTGCGCGCCGATCAGCAGCAGCGCCGGCCCGGATCCCGCCTGCGATTCCCAGACCGCGTTCTCGGATGGGACGAATCGCGAGCACAAGAAAAGGCGATCGCCCTCAGAGGGTGCTGCGTCTCGTTTCAGTACGGGTGGCGCACCCCGCTCCGTGACCTGAGCAGTCGGTCACCATACCGCAGCTCTCCGCACGGACGGGTCAACGAGAACGGATTCCACCCGTCCGCCGTGTGATCATCGAAGACATAGAGATTCACGGTACCGATCCTCACTCTCCTTCGATATACGTCATAAAACGCTTCAGGTCAGAGGCGTTATCTTTAGACATTACAAGCGTGTCAGCGCCGACCTGTACGACGACCGTGTCATGCATGCCGAACAGGTGCACGCGGCCCCCTTCAGTCCACACGATGTTGCCAGAGCCGTCGAGAACATTCGCGTCACCGACCAGGACATTGCCGGCCGGGTCGTGATCCCGAGTTCGATCCAGCGCGGCCCAGGTCCCGACATCGTCCCACGCAAAGCTGGCACGCACCACCTCGACCCGATCGGAGCGCTCGAGAACGCCGACATCGATGCTAACCGGCTGTACCGAATCGAAGAAGCCCTCCACGTCTCCGGACTCGAGTCTGGGGAGCGTCGGCTGGAGCTCGACCGCCCAGCGTCTTGCCTGGTCGATAAGATCGCGGGCTCGCCACACGAAGATCCCGGAATTCCACAGGTGAACTCCGGATGCGGAGTAGGTCTCCGCCGTGTTCCTGTCGGGCTTTTCATGGAATCGGGTCACTTCGTGCACTCCCTCACCGTGGTCCGCGCCAACCTCTATGTATCCGTAGCCTGTCTCCGGACGGGACGGCTCGATGCCCAGGCAGACGAGGCTGCCTCGCTCAACAGCTGCGCGAGCCGCTCTGTCGATCGTCGCCTGAAACTCGTCAAATGGCTCGATTACGTGGTCGGAGTGGAGCGATATCATGATCGCGCCGGGTTCCGCGCGTTCGATCTCGTACGCGGCCCACACAAGTGCGGGGCCGGTGCTTCGCGCGATCGGCTCGACCAGGAAGGAGTCCATGTCCAGGCCGGGAACGACTCGCCGGAATGGCTCGATGAGTCCGGGTCCCGCGAGGATCCGTACGCGATCATCCCCGACGAGGCGACCAGCGCGCTCGAATGTATCCCGGATCAGCGATCGTTCACTTCCCAGGGGCAGGAGTTGTTTTGGTCTCTCGGGTGTAGAAGCCGGCCAGAACCGGGATCCGATGCCACCGGCGAGCACCACGGCATATCGATTCGGAAGCGTCGTGTCTGATCTGGACATGAGAATCCGGTGCGGAGACGTGATCTGGAGACGGTGGCCGAAGCGCCGCCGTCCCCGGCCTCGCGCGCGCCGCGAAGTCTGCTATAATACCGGGCGTTTGAGCAACCCGAGCAAACTGTGAGCGAGGTATACATGAGAGCATATTCGATTCGCGGCCTCACGGCGACGGCTGCACTGCTGATGTTGATCTCAGCGTGTGGTGACTCGACCGAGCCTCTACTCCTTCCTCTTCCCGAGGAAGTCGAAGCCGTGGAGTTGACCGATTTCAATACAGGATCGCTCCTCGACCCGTCGGCATTCGACCTGATCACGCGGACCGTGATCCGGACCGACCAGAATTCCGGTTGGGACTTTGTTTTTTACGTCGATGAAACGGAGGGGCCGCTCCTGGTCTCGCGTGGAGTCTACACGGAGGACGAGGATAGCGAACCGGGTATTCAGGTGGTGCTGTCGAGTTTCGAGGATCTCACTGAGGCTCCCGACAACGGGTATGTCATTCTCGATCCGATTCAGATCGCGGTTGGCGATGTGGTGGCGAGTCGCAGTCGACAGGATCTGAGTTACGGAAGCCTGCGTTGCCGGTACTTCGGAAAGTTCAGCGTCGACGCGATTGACGAGACGAGGGGAACCGTGACGTTGGGTCACCTGGTAAACCCGAACTGCGAGAACCGGAACCTCGATCCCAGCACGAATCCGTGATTGATGTCCGGCGACTCCGACTCGAACCGGAGGTCGTGAGAGCACGACTTGCCGTGCGAGGAGACGCCGATGTGGACGTGCTGCTCGACCGGGTCCAGGCGCTCGACGAGAGCCGAAGAGCGATCCTCGGCGAGGTCGAAGTGCTGAAGCAGCGGCGAAACGAGTCGTCCCGCGAGATCGGGGACAGGAAACGGAGCGGCACGCCGGCTGACGATCTGCTGGCTGAGATGAAGGCCGTGGCCGAGCAGGTCCGCGAACTGGATGCCGATCTCGCCTCCGTCGAGGCCGAGCTTGAGACCTCATTGCTTCAGATCCCGAATCTCCCTGACGAGCGGGTACCGCCTGGCGCAGAGGGAGAATTCGAGGTCGTCCGTTCCGGGGGTGAGCCCCGGCCAGCGACTCCGGAACATGCGCCACACTGGGAGATCGGGGAGCGGCTGGAGGTGCTCGATCTCGAACGGGGCTCGAAGGTGGCGGGTTCCGGGTTTCCCGTGTTGTTCGGGCCGGGAGCACGGTTGAACCGCGCGATGATCCAGTTCATGCTGGACCTTCACACGGAGGAACACGGCTACCTCGAGGTCGCTCCGCCGTTCGTCGTGAACCGCGAAAGCCTGATCGGCACGGGACAGCTCCCGAAGTTCGAAGAAGATCAGTATCGGACGGTGCCCGATGATCTGTTCCTCGTTCCGACGGCCGAGGTCCCGGTAACGAACCTGCACCGGGGTGAGATCCTCGATTCCTCCGAATTGCCGAAGGCGTACGTCGCCTACACGCCGTGCCTCCGTCGCGAGGCCGGGGCTGCCGGTCGGGACACGCGGGGCCTGCTTCGGGTGCACCAGTTCGACAAGGTCGAGCTGGTGCGTTACTGCCGTCCAGAGGAATCCGCGGAGCAGCTCGAGCTGCTTACTCGCCACGCCGAGACGGTGCTGGAGCGACTCGAATTGCCGTATCGTCGCATCCTGTTGCCCGCTGGCGATCTCGGGTTCTCGAATGCGATTACCTATGATCTGGAAGTCTGGTCACCGGGTGTCGACCGCTGGCTCGAGGTGTCGAGTTGTTCCTCGTACACCGACTACCAGGCCCGGCGCGCAAATATCCGATTCCGCGACGAGACGTCGGGAAAGCCCGAGTTCGTGCATACCTTGAACGGGTCCGGTGTCGCTCTGGCCCGAACGCTCGTCGCGATTCTCGAGAATCGACTCGAGGCCGACGGGAGTGTGTCGGTCCCGGATGTGCTCCGCCCGTATACGGGTTTCGATCGGCTCTCCCCCCCGTGATCGGAAGGATTTCCGCCGGGCGTCGGGTGATCCCCCTGGCGATTTTCCTGCTGTTCGCTGCAGTTCTCGTTTCCTATCTCGTCTACAGTCAGCAGATCGCGCAGGAGTTGAGGCGCGACGCGGCGGTCTTCAGTCGAATCTACTTTCAGACGGTGCAGGCGGCGGTATCGCCAGAGGGATTCACGGCGGAAGGAGAATTCGCCCTGCTCCAGGAACTGTATGCCCTTGGAATTCCCGTGGTCCAGACGGACCTCGAAGGAAATCCGACGCTCAGCGTGAACCTCCCGTTTTCGGCGGATCTCGAGGTGCCGGCCGATCGTGAGCGCGTGCGTGAATACGTCGGCCAGCTGGATGCCTCGAACCCGCCGCACGTGGATGAAACCGCCGGGTTCATAGTGCACTATGGGGAACCGGCGTTTCTCCGGCGATTGAAGTGGATTCCCTGGCTACAGGCGGCGCTGCTTCTGGCTGTCGTGGGGATCGGTGCGTGGATCGTTCGCACCAGTTATCAGGCCGAGAGAGAGCGTATCTGGTCTGGTATGGCCAGGGAGTCTGCGCATCAGATGGGCACTCCGTTGAGTTCGCTCGTGGGCTGGCTCGAGTTGTTGGAAGGAGACGCGGGCCAGGACGGATCGTCGTCGGGAATCGCTTTCGACCTGCCCGGCGCCGATGTCGACGTGCGTGAGGAGATGCGTCACGACCTCAGGCGGCTCGAAAAAGTGTCGCGGCGATTCGAGGCAATCGGGCGCGCGCCAGAGTTGCGACCGGTTGACGTGCCGGAACTGCTCAGGAATCTGTCCAGCTACTTCGCTGCCAGGCTTCCATCGCTCGGCGGCAGAGTACAGCTCGAGACGGAGCTTCCGAAGATTGCTCCGACAGTGCAGGGCGAGGAGACTCTGCTGGAGTGGGCATTCGAGAACCTCGTGAAGAACGCGCTCGATTCCCTGGCTGGCCGGGACGGAACCATCCGTATCGTGTATGGTGGAGTGCACGGCGGGCGGGCAGTGTATCGGGTCGAGGACGACGGCGATGGAGTCCCCGAGCATCTCCGGGGTTCGCTATTCGATGTTGGCGTCACTACGAAGCAAGGTGGATGGGGTGTCGGCCTGTCGTTGGCCCGACGGATCGTGGTCGAGGTCCACGGTGGTGTCATCCGTCTCGAAGAGTCCGACCGCGGTGCAGTGTTCACCCTGGAGCTGCCACTGGCTGAAGAGTTGACGTGAGCGGTATCTCTCTCAACCCCGAACAGCAGGCCGCTGTCGAGTACGGAGACGGTCCGCTGCTGATTCTCGCGGGAGCGGGTTCCGGAAAGACACGAGTTCTGACTTCTCGAGTCGCCCGACTCGTAGCGGAATGCGGTGTGCCTCCCCGGCGAATCCTTGCCGTGACATTCACCAACAAAGCCGCCGGCGTGATGCGCGATCGCATCGCGGAGAAGCTGGGGGAGGACCCGCGAGGGCTCTGGGCGGGGACATTTCACTCGGTCTGCGCGCGTCTCCTGCGCCGAGAGGGTGACCGCCTCCCACGGGGGGCCAGGTTTACGATCTACGATGAAGATGATTCGCGCCGGGCGCTGAAACAGGCGATGGAGGAAGCGGATCTGGATCCGGCTCGTTGGACGCCGAATGCCCTTCGAGCGAGGATTTCCGATGCCAAGAACGCACTCGTGGGTCCGGACGAATATGGCGCGCAGGCGTTCGATCTGATGTCTCGCGCCGTCGCCAAAGTATATCCGGCGTACGAGAAGGTTCTTGTGCGTTCGAATGCGTACGATTTCGACGACCTGCTCGTCCATACGGTGCGCCTCCTCGAGGATCACCAGGAGGTCGGGGATCGCTATGCGGAACAGTTCCTTCACGTCCTGGTCGACGAGTACCAGGACACGAATCACGCCCAGTACCGAATTGTCCGGAGACTCGCCCGCGGCCACGGAAATGTGTGCGTCGTTGGGGATGATGACCAGTCGATCTATGGCTGGCGTGGAGCCGATGTCCGGAACATTCTCGATTTCGAGCGCGACTTTCCCGGCGCAGCCGTCGTGCGGCTCGAAGAGAACTACCGATCCACGCCTTCGATCCTGGAGGTGGCGAACGAGGTGATCGGGAACAATCGCTCGCGCAAAGAAAAGAGTCTTCGGACCACGCGTCCCGAGGGCGAGCCCGTCACGCTGCGCCAGTTCACCGATGAGCGGGCCGAAGCGCAGTGGGTCGTTGGAGAGATCAGTCAGGGCGAGGGAGGCTACCGGCCCGATCAGGCCGTCATCCTCTACCGGACGAATGCGCAGTCGAGACCGTTCGAGGATGCTCTGCGCCGGGCCCGCCTGCCTTATCGGATCGTAGGCGGGGTCAGGTTCTACGAACGACGAGAGATCAAGGACGTCTTCGCATACCTGCAGCTCGTCGTGAATCCAGCGGATGAAGCGGCGTTCACCAGGGCCGTTTCATGGCCGCGTCGCGGCGTCGGCTCGGTCACGCTGGAACGACTGAGAGCCGAGGCTGGTGCAAGAGATGTGTCACTCCTCGCCGCCGCGGAACTGGCACCCGACATACCCGGAATCCCACCGGCCGGGGCAAGTGCTCTGCGGGACTTTGCGGCAGGAATCTCGGCCCTGGCCGAGCTGTCCGCCGGGGCTGACGCCGAGGAGGTCATCAGGGAGTGCATCAGGAGCTTCGGACTCGTGCAGGCGCTGGAATCAGAGGATGACGGCGCGGATCGAATCGCGAATCTTACAGAGCTGCTGGCAGCGGCCTCCGCCTTCGACTCAGCCGAAGTCGAGGACGGAGCGGCCGACGCGACCGAGACCGAGCTGTATCTGCAGTCTGCGGCGCTGCGGGCTGACATCGACGATTACAACGAGCGGGCGCCAGGCGTCACTCTGATGACCCTGCATAACGCAAAAGGGATGGAGTTTCCCGTCGTCTTCGTCGTCGGACTCGAAGATGGCCTGTTTCCGCTGTCCCGCGCGATGGAGACTGCGGAGGAGCTGGAAGAAGAACGACGCCTGTTCTACGTGGGAGTCACGCGCGCGGAGGATCGACTGGCTCTGACCTACGCTCAACGCCGGTGGCGCTACGGCAACGAGCAGCGTTCAGCGCCGTCCCAGTTCCTGGCGGAACTGCCTGATGGGCCCGTTCGCCGTCACTGGTCCGCCGCGACGAAACCCCGGCCCAGGCGCGCCCCCGTTCTTCAGGACAACGATTCGACGGAGTGGAGTTGGAAACGTTCGATTCCGCTTCAGTCCGCTGCGCCGAAGGACAAGGAAGTCCGCTACGATTTCAGCGATTCGCAGGAAGAATTGCGAATTCAGGCTGGAGCCCGGGTGGTTCATCCGGAATTCGGCGAAGGCGAGATTGTCAGCGTCACCGGTCGGGGCACTGGTGTGAAGGCCGAGATCGACTTTGGAGAGGCCGGGGTGCGCAAAGTGATGGTTGTCCACGCGGGTCTGCGGCCCGCCTGATCGAGGAGAGGAACGTGCATGGATTCTCCCGGGTCGTCTTGCTGGCGACGGCCGTCGTCGCCTGGGGTTGTGTTGTGAATGGCACTGAGACGCCGACTCCGGACCGGATTCTGGTCGGAGGCTCGGTGTGGACCGGAGACGCAGCTGCCCCTGCGGCAGAGGCGGTCGCGCTCGCGGCCGGAAGAGTCACAGCGGTTGGCAACAGCGAAGAAATTCGGGCTCTCGCCGGTCCTGACACGGAAGTCATCGAGCTCGACGGACGCTTCGCCATGCCCGGGTTCATCGACACGCACACACACTTCCTGGACGGCGGACTTCGGCTGGAATCCGTGGACCTCAGAGACGCCGCGACCCCGGACGAGTTCACGCGTCGCCTGGCGGAATACGCCGGACAGGTTCCCCCCGGCACCTGGATACTCGGGGGAGACTGGGATCATGAGATGTGGGGGGGGGAACTGCCGGATCGTGATTGGATCGATGCAGTCACGTCCGAGCATCCCGTGTTCGTCACGCGCCTCGACTGGCACATGGCGCTTGCCAACAGCAAGGCTCTCGAATTGGCGGGATTCGATCCGACTGCGCCGGACCCGGCCGGCGGCGAGATCGTGCGGGACGAGACCGGAAGGCCGACCGGGGTTTTCAAAGACGCGGCAATGGAGTTCCTGTTCGCGGCCGTTCCGGAACCGACGGACGCTGAGCAGGACTCGGCGCTGGCGGCGGCACTGCGGTACGCGGCCTCACTCGGTGTTACCGGAGTACACGATATGGGCAGCTGGGATGGCCTGGCGGTCTACGAGCGGGCGCATGCCCGGGGTTCGTTGACGCTCAGAGTTCGCGCCTTCGTGCCCCTGTCTACAGTGGAACGCCTCGCAACGTTCGTGGACGAACGTGGAGGAACCGGGGACGATATGCTCAGCTGGGGAGGGCTGAAGGGTTTCGTGGATGGATCCCTGGGATCATCCACGGCGCTCTTCTTCGATCCCTATCTCGATACACCTTCGACGAGCGGCCTGGCGGTGATCGAGATGAACGAACTGGCTGCTCGTGTAGCGGCGGCCGACGCCGCTGGACTCCAGGTGGCGATCCACGCGATCGGAGATCGTGCCAACGCGGAGTTGCTCGATCTGTACGAGGCGCTCGTGCAGGAGCACGGAGAACGAGATCGACGATACCGGATCGAACACGCCCAACACCTTCGCCCGGAAGACTACAGTCGATTCGCTGACCTTGGAGTCATTCCGGCCATGCAGCCGTACCATGCGATCGATGATGGGAGGTGGGCCGAACGGAAGATCGGGCCCGCCAGAGCACGGACGACCTACGCCTTCCGCTCGCTCGCGGCTGCCGGTGCAGGCCCGGCCTTCGGTTCTGATTGGACCGTTGCTCCCCTGGATCCGCTGCTCGGGGTCTACGCCGCCGTTACCCGGCGGACGCTGGGTGGCGCCCATCCGGAGGGCTGGATTCCCGATCAGAAGCTCACCGTCGATCAGGCACTCACGGCATATACTCGGGACGCTGCGCGCGCCGGTTTCAACGATGATCGAGTCGGAACGCTCAAGCCGGGAATGCTGGCGGACATCGTAGTCCTGGATCGGAGTCCATTCGATGTCGAGCCGGAACGGATCAAGGACCTCAATGTCGAGATGACGATTGTCGGGGGTGAGCCGGTATTCGAGCGGGGCGGCTGATCAGTCCTGATCGAGGCGGGCGGACCCGATTCCAGTTCCGGCCGGGTCGAGCACGGCATCCAGCACGGGTGAGGGGGGTGGCGTAATCGAGGCGGACAGGGCTTGCTCGACCCGTCTGGCAGCCTCGGCCGAAGTGTCTCCGCGCACGTCCCAGAAACCTGAGGATCCGTGCGGCAGCGGGAAGTGGTGATCGGCCGTCTGGTCGATCGCTTCGAGGCTCTTCCAACCGCCGGCGATCAGGACCCGACGGCGTATCTGCTTGGCCTCGGTGAGAGCGACGTCGCCGATCGGATCCTGGGAGCTCGCCCGAGAGTCCTCATCGTTTGCCAGGAAATCAGCCACGAGTTCGAAGCTGTGTCTGAGGTACCTGGCCACCGTCGTCGGGTCGAGGTCCCACCGGGAGTTGTCGACGACCGTGTCCATGATCGCCTGCCAGCTCTCGTTTCCGTTGATACGGATCATGCCCCGGAAAATCCTGCGGTTCGTGCTGAAGCTGAACAGCGTGCTCGACAGCACACGTCGGAACAGCGCATCGGTAGCCGAGTGATCGTGGCGGGTAACGATCCAGCGTGCGAGCTGAGAGTGCTCGATTCCCACGTCCGTGTCCATCCTGTGTTCCCAGTACGAATGTCCAAGGCCCCGTGTTGAGGAGGTCAGAAGGAGCATCCGCGGAACATACGAATTGTGGGCCAGCACGTCGGCGGAGAGGTGACAGAGGTAGCCCAGCATGGCGGCCTGCAGACGTTCATCGTCCCCTGCCGCTCGGTGGATCTCACGGGCGACTTCCCAGTTGTGACAGTGCCGGCCGATCTGCGCGTACTTTTTCCCGAGTGAGATATCGGCGGCGAGATTCCCGTACAGGAAGTCGATCGGGTACTGGGCGATCACGCCGGCGATGTGAGGAGGGAACAGGTTCAGCGAACGAAGCGCTTCCATCCCGATCTGAACATGGGTCGCCGGTCCCCATGCAAAGGCTGTTTCGGGGATGATCAGGAGCAGTACCGCCGCCAGCAGCGGCACTGCGAGTGCCCGGGTTCGAATCAACCCAGCCGCCGTCGGTCTCCACCGCGGAGCCATCGGTCCCTGTCCTTGCGCTTCCTGCTCTTCTTGCGGTCGCTCTGCCTGCGGTCACGCCTTTTCTTCCGATCGCTCCGGCCGCCGATCGCTCGCAGAATCCCTGCGGTCGACGTAAACGTGTCCTCCGCTTCTTCGATCGCCACCGTCACGAGCGCGTTGATCTCAGACACCCGGTCCTCCGTGACATCCAGCATGCGCTCTACCGAGTCGGTAACGTGGACTACGGTTTCATCGATCCGCTCGACGCCGGCCAGGGCGGCGTCCGAGATCTTCCCGAAGTCCTGCGCGGCTCCGTCGATCCGCTCCAGGATCGGCAGCATGCGATTCGTGACCGCATCCGTCAGGCGATCCAGCTCTGAGAATGCACGCAGGATGCGCGGAACGATCAGGATCAGCGAGATAATGAGTCCCGATCCGAAAATGACCCACAGGACCAGAGAGGCGTGCACGAGAATATCATAAAAGGCCACGGTAGTGCTCCTGTCGGCGATTCTCCACCGTTTCGCATCGGGGTAAGAATAGACCCAGGCGGGTCGCGACTCAACCGGGGGACGCAGCAGGAAGCGGGCCGCCGCGAAGGGTCCCGGCGGTTTACTGCGGCTTCGGGGATGAATCCGCAGGTTCGTGAATCTCCCCCACACTGCCCAGAACCCTGCGCATCATGACCGGTCCGACGATCTCGAACAGCATGATTCCCACAATCGTCGCATCGAACAGCGCCGGAATGACACGAGAAACGGGGAATGTCGCTTGAAGCACGAGGAGCGCTGACATGGCGATGGCGATCGAAACTCCCCCCTGGGACAGCAGAGTCGCTCCGAACCGTCCACTCCCGGTCGTCGGCTGGAGCAATGGTCTGGCGAGCCGGCCGCCAAGGAGCTTCCCGGTCACCCGCGGCACCAGGTACGCTGCGAGGAACAGCGCTACATACCATGATTCGAAGCTGAGCAGGGCCCCCGCAAGCAGCAGGAACAGCACGTGCACGGGCTTCTCCCATCGGGCGAGCGCCGTGTAGACCCGCTTACGCAGGGGCGAGAGATTCGCGATGAATACTCCCGTCAGCCAGGAAGCGAACAGCGCTGAAGCTGCCATGGACAGGCTCGTGCCGGCGAGAATGAGGGCCAGGGCCAGAAGGAACAGCATGAACTCGTCGGGTGGTGGTTTTTCGCGGGACAAGGACAGGAACAGCCAGCCGAACAGCAGCGCCAGCAGAAGCGGGATCAGGATCCAGCGAAGCGGGCCGAGGTCGACGAGTCCGCCCGGAGAAGGGGGGTGGACGGCGGCATACACGATGGCCAGGAACACGATGCCGGTCGCGCCGTCCAGACTCGTCGCCAGGGTAGCGAGTCTCGAAAACGGTCCGCTGACCCGCGCCGAGCCAAATACGACCGCCGCTCCGGTCGGGCTGGAAGCGCAGCCTGCCGCCGCCGCCGCGCACGCGGCAGCGATCGACGCGGCATCACTGAAACCGGCGAGCAACAGTACTCCGACCAGTCCGGCAGCGATGGCGGTCCAGGCGATGACCGATTGTCCGACCACCATCGCGTGCTCGCGCCTGGTGAAGGACCTCAGGGTAGGACGGTCGAATTGCAGCCCGAACAGGAGGCCGATCCAGCCCAGGCCCAGCGCGATGAACGGTGCCAGCGACCGTGTCACTCCCTCAGTGACGAGGCCTGCCCCGCGGGGTCCCAGCAGGAAGCCGAGCAATACGTAGTGGGAGCCTGCGGACACGAAGAGTCGAACACCGAGGGAAGCTCGCCGGCTGCGGAATCCGAGTCTTGATCCGAGGAGGCTGAGAAGTGCGAGGGCGAGAACGGTGAGGAGGAGCCTCACCCTGAGGATGCACCCAATTCCGGCGCCAGGCCGACCACCCGGCTGACGGGGACGGTCATCGCGATCCCCGTCGCGGGGTCGTCGAATCGTCCGCATACGTCCTGCAGAAGGGCTATGGCCTGCTCGACCTTCTCTGGTTCGTCGATCACGCTGAACAGGGTCTGATTCTGAGGTCGCGAACGCGAGATCAATGTCTGGAGTCCGGCGAAGATCGGTATGTCGTGGCTGAGGACCCGGCCCATACCCTCGCTGTCGATGACGGTGGCGCCGGTGATCCCGATTTCAAGGAATCCCGCCAGGACCTCGTCCATCCGGTCCACATCGTTGATCACTACGATCAGCAACTCCACTGAGGCTCCTTGGCTTTGCCTGGAGTGGACCTCCCCGGTCGGGCCTACACGTGCTCCTGTTCATACTCGTGAATGTGGCTCACGACCTGCTCGCCCGTCTCGCAAAGCCGCAGCGCATCGACGAATTCCGGATGACGAGCCAGGCGAGCGATCCGCGCGAGAAGTCGGATATGATGTCCCGCGCGATCGGGCGGAGACAGGAGAACGAAGAACACGTTCACGGGAGCGTCGTCCATCGAGTGATAGTCGACACCGTGTGGAGCCAGCCCGACGATGAGCTGGGGAGACTGGATCACCTCGCTGATCGCATGAGGGACCGCGATCCCCTGGCCAATGCCGGTGCTCAGCACTTTTTCCCGGGCCAGCAGCGCCTCGAGAACCCGTTCGGAACTGCCCAGGGTACCGTCGCGAACCAGGGGGTCGATGAGTTGCGACAGGATGTCGGCGACCTCACCCGGCTGGATGTCGAACACTACGAGTTCCGCTTCCAGATACTCGGTTAGCTTCACGTTGCCGACTCCTCCTCGCTGGGCGCCCCGGACCACTGCGGACCGCATCCACGACGACTGCCTGCAGAGCATGGACCCGCCGACGGATGCTGTCAAGCGGGATTCCCTCGCGCCGGGGAACCCGGCGCGGACCGCGTTGCCAGCCGTTCTCGCCACCCTCTACCTTGCTCGCAGGCCCGAAGCGCGTATCGGGTCGCGAGCGAAAGGAGCACGGTCGTGCATTATCGCATCCAGGGCCCCTCCAGGCTGGCGGGGAGATTTCGTCCCTCCGGCAACAAGAACGGGGCGCTTCCGATCCTCGCCGCATGTCTGCTGACGGATGAGCCCGTCGTGCTCGAAAATGTGCCGGAAATCCGGGACGTCTTCACCATGATCGAGTTGATTCAGCAGCTCGGGGCGACGGTCGAACACGTGTCGGACAACACATTCCGGATCGACGCCGCCGACGTGAACACCGGATCGGTGGACCCGGATCTGTCGAGGCGCATCCGCGCGTCGATCCTGCTGGCCGGGCCGCTTCTTGCCCGTCTGGGCGAGGTGGTGCTTCCGCCGCCAGGCGGGGATGTGATCGGCCGCCGCCGTCTCGACACGCATTTCCTTGCTCTCAGCCGGCTCGGCTCGAAGGTCGAGGCCGGTGAAAGCTACGAACTGCGCGCGAAGGAACTTCGCGGAGCGGACCTCTTCCTTGACGAACCGTCTGTCACGGGTACGGAGAACGCCATACTGGCGGCTGTACGCGCTACCGGGGAGACCAAGATCCGCAACGCTGCTGCCGAACCGCACGTCCAGGATCTGTGCAATTTCCTAGTCAGCCTCGGGGCGGAAATCGAGGGAATTGGCACGCACCGGTTGACGATACGCGGGGTTCGGAGCCTGAGCGGTGGGACGTGGCGTGTCGGTACTGACCACATAGAAGTGGGCAGCATGATCGGTCTCGCTGCGATCACGGGATCGGAACTGGCCATCGAGCAGGTCGAAGCCGAGCATTTCGATCCGTTGCGAGTCGGGTTCGAGAAGATGGGAATTCACTGCAAGCTGCGTGATGGAGAGCTCCTGGTGTCTTCCGATCAGGCGCTGGAGATCCAGCCGGACCTTGGAGACCAGATTCCGACACTCGGAGACGGTCCGTGGCCGGCATTTCCCGCGGATCTGATGTCTATCGCCCTCGTGGTCGCCACGCAGTGCCGGGGAACGATTCTGATTCACGAGAAGCTGTTCGAGTCCCGGATGTACTTCGCCGACAAGGTGATTGCGATGGGAGCGCGAGTCGTGCTGTGTGATCCACATCGGGCTGTAATCGTCGGACCGTCCGAGCTTCGGGGGTCGGTCATGGAGAGTCCGGATATCAGGGCAGGTATGGCCCTGCTGATCGCTGCGCTCGCGGCAGACGGAGAGAGTCTGATTCACAACATCGGGCAGATTGAACGCGGTTACGAGCGGATCGATGTTCGTTTGCAGGCACTCGGTGCCGAGATTGAGAAAGTCGAGCCTGCTTGCTGATCCGCGAAGCACCGAGGTCTGTAGGGGGGACGGATCTGCTCGTCCATTTGGAGTGGGAAAGCGAGTTTCCAGGCCTCCTAGCCGGCACCACGGTCGCTCCGACGGACTATGGGCTCTCCGGTCCCGGTACCACCTGGGAGGTAACGGAACGATTCGAGACGCTGACGCGAGGTCTAGGATGCCGGGCGAGCGTCGTCGGCCGCCAGGTTCACGGAAAACGGGTGGTCGTCGTAGATCCGCCGCCGCATTCGGGCGTGTGCGTCACCGGCGATGCAGACGGGCTGGCATCGGACCGAACCGGGGTGCTGCTCACGGTGACGACCGCGGACTGCGTTCCAGTCTTTCTGCTCGAACCCGAATCCCGGGCTCTTGCCTTGCTCCACGCAGGCTGGCGTGGAGCCCTCGCGGGGATCGTAGAACAGGGAATTCGTACCCTCGAGGTCCTGAAGGGAGCGGTTCCGCCCGACCTGCGAGTCCACCTGGGACCGGCGATCTGCGGCGACTGCTATCAAGTCGGGCCGGAAGTGCTGCAACGGTTTGGCCAGTCGGGGACGGGCCAGGGTCATCTCGATCTCCGGGCCTGGCTGACCCGGGAAGCGGTTCGACTGGGTGTTCCCGCAGCCGCGATCACGGTGTCGAGTTGGTGCACGCGTTGCAACGCCGATCTCCTTCACTCGCACAGAGCATCTCAGGGCGCGGCCGGACGAATGGTGGCCTTTCTCGGGTGGCGCGCGAGGGGCGAGTGATCGGTTTGACCTCAAGCGGTTTCGACACTATCTTTCGCGGCTGAGAAACACGTCCGGGGCAGGCCGTCCGGACGTCCACGTCCGGACCTGAAGTGGGGAAACGCTCGCGGCCCCACTTTTTTGTTGGGGGTACGTCCCGTACGGGTTCTTTGGCGGGACGACCAACGAAATGCGGGAGAGACAGTGACCGTGGATAAGCTGGATCGAGGGATCGAGGCAGTTGTCACACGGCTCGGATTCGAGCTGGTGGCGGTCGACAGGGGAGGAGGACGTCGTCGTCCACTTCTCAGGTTGCGCGTCGACAGGCCGGGAGGAGTCCCGGGAAGATCGGAACTGAATGTCGACGACTGTGCCGAGATCAGTAGAGAAGTCAGGGACTGGTTGGATGAGACCGGTGCGGCGGGCGAGAGCTACATCCTCGAGGTGTCCTCGCCGGGTGTAGAACGGCCACTGGTGCGACCAGACGACTATAAGAGGTTTGCGGGATTCGAAGTCCGACTGAGGGGCTTCGGTCCGTTGGCGGATGGCGAACGACAGGTGGAGGGGATCCTCCGTGGCGTAGTTGAAGAGGGCGACGCAGGACCGGTTGTCGTTCTCGAGAGGGAAGATGGGGAGATGCGAGTGCCGGTTGCCGGCATTGCGAAAGCGAACCTCGTCTATCGTCCCGAGAGCGATCTGTGAGTCGGTCGCTGGCCGCCGGACGTCACGTGGGTACGGAAGCAACGAGGGAGATCGGAAGAGGGAGATGAGCGACCAGATACCAGTGGTGGAAGCATTCCGTGTCATGACGGCGAATAAGTCACTGTCTGACGCGGACTTGCACGATCTGATCCGGGATGGAATTCACGCCGCACTGGCCCGCCATTTTGGCGGCCCGGTAGAGGCGGAAATCACCATCCAGGATGATGGAGACATCAAGATCGTCGTACTCAAGGAGGTTGTTGAGCAGGTAGAGGATCCGGCTCGCCAGATCCCGCTCGTGGAAGCCCGGTTCGATGATCCGGACTTCGAGGTCGGAGACCTGATCGAGATACCGATGGCATTTTCGGAGTTCGGCCGAAATGCCGTGATGGCGGCCAAGCAGAGGATCATCCAGCGAGTACGAGAAGGCGAGCGCGACAAGATCAGACAGGAATTCAGCGGGATCGTCGGCGAGCTGGTCTCCGGCGAGGTCCAGCAGATCGAGCGCGGCAAGATCGTGGTGATGCTCAATCGAGCCCGTGAAGCCGAAGCGATCATCCCGTGGCGCGAGCAGAATCCGCGGGAGCGGTTCCGGCAGGGCGAGTCGATTCGTGCCGTGCTCAAGAAGCTCGAGGAGACGCCGCGAGGGCCCCGGCTGATTCTGTCTCGGGCGGATCCGCTGTTCGTCAAGGCGCTGTTCGGGCTCGAAGTTCCGGAGATCTACCAGTCGATTGTCGAAATCAAGGAGATCGTCAGGGAAGCCGGTGGCAGGACCAAGATCGCCGTTTCGTCGCGCGATGAGACCGTGGATCCCGTCGGAGCGTGTGTCGGTCTCAAGGGCTCGCGGGTCCAGGCCGTCGTATCGGAGCTCGGGGGAGAGCGGATCGACATCGTGCCATGGCATCCGGACCCGGAGATCTTCGCCCGTAGAGCGCTGGCCCCGGCCAGGGTGGCAAAGGTCATTTCGGACTCCGAGCGGCATGTGATTACGGCGATCGTAGACGAAGACCAGCTTTCGTTGGCCATCGGACGGAACGGCCAGAACGTGCGCCTGGCGTCCCAGTTGATCGGCTGGCAGCTCGATCTCTACTCCAGTCGGGACTGGCTGGCCAGGGGGGCGGAGTCTGCACTGTTCGGCGGTGGAGATGAATACGAGATCGCGGACTTTCCGCTGTCGGAGCTCGAAGGACTCACCCCGGCGACGTTGGCCGCTCTGCAGGCCGCCGGGATCGAGACATTTCTGAATGTCCTGGACATGGAGAAGGACGACTTTCTCCAGGTTCCTGGCATCGATGAGGAAGAGGCGGAGCGCCTCGTCAGCCTGATCGACGAGTTGACGGTTGTCGAGGAGCTACCGGCACCGTCCGCGGAACCGGGCTCGATCTTCGCGATCGGTGCGGATGATCCGAAACCCGAGGCGGCTTCGGCTGACGAAGAGCCGGCGGAAGAGCCTTCCGAGGAGCCCGAGGAAGAGGCCGAAGCCTCGGTTCCGGTTTCTGAAAGCGCCGATGGGGCTGGCGAGGAGACGGAGCAGGAGTCGGTCGAAGTTGGAGCTGCCGCGCCGGAGGCGGAGGAGGATCGTGCAGGAAGCGCCGGCTGATTTCCAGAGACTGGATGCCGAGGCCCTGAATCTCGTGGGTCTCACGCGCCGTGCTGGACGAGCGGTCATCGGGACCAAGGCCGTTCGGGAAGCCGCCCGTCGCGGGACGTTGAGCTTGGCACTCGTTTCCAGAGATGCCGGAGACAACGCCCTTAGTCGCGTGGTTCCCGTGTTCGACGCGACAGGCACACCGTGGTTGCTGTGCGGAAGCCACGAGACGCTGGGTCGGGCGATCGGTAGGGATCGCGCGGTGGTGATCGGGGTCGAAGACGCCCGATTGGGGCGACGGATGAGGCAGATTCTCGAACGGCAGCGTGTCCGGGACGTTGCGCCGGGCGGTGGGCAGGAGCTGTAGGATCTGAAGCTTGGCAGGACAAGGTCGTGCTGAATGGCACGCGCAGGAAAACACTCAGGAGGACGGGCGTTGGCGAATTACCGTGTGTATGAAGCCGCCGAAGAACTCGGCGTCGATTCGAAGCAGCTGATCCTGATGCTGCACCAGATGGATGTGAGGGTCCGAAGCCACATGTCCACGGTGACCGACGTCCAGATCGCAAGGCTGCGCGCGCGCCTGGAGCGCGAGCGCCGTGGAACGCCGGACGAGGGCGAAGCGGAGTCCACTGGCACGCGCCGGCGTCGCCGCAGGCGGGTTGCTCCAGAGCCCGTGGAGGCCGAGTCGGGGGACATTGCCGACGATGCGGAGGCTGCAGAGGTAGACGCAGCCGAACCTGCGGTGGATACCATCGTCGCGGACCTCGTGGAGGAAATCGATTCGCGGTCCGAACTGGATCCGGTCGAGATACCGGATGTGGTAGAGGTCGCCGCGCAAGAGCCTGAAGAAGCGATTCCCAGTCCGGATGATGAACTCGAGGTCGAGTCCGAGACAGCGGCAGAGCAGGACGGAGACGAGGTCGTCACGGAGGAAATCGCCGCGGCGCAGGAGGCGGAGGCCGAGGAACTTGTCCTGGAGGAGTCCGTGGTCGCCGCGGTGGAGACCGAGGAACTCGAGGTTGCGCCAGAAGGCGAGCCAGTCGTCGTAGTGGAGATCGAGGAGAAGCCGCGCAAACCGTCAGTCAAACCCAAGCCAGTGCGCCGCGGCCTGCCCGAGACTCCGGCTGCTCCGGCCGCATCCGCCGCGCCAGGTGGAACCGTCCGCGTACAGGCGGAGGGGTACACGACCGATGGGCGGCGCAAGGGCAAGCGGGATCGCAAACGCAGTCGCCGTGTGGATCGCGAGGCGGTCCAGGAGAATGTCAAGAAGACGCTGGCGTCGATCGACAGTGGGCCTTCGAGGCGTCGCAGGCGGGACACCGGTCCGTCACAGCAGGAGGTAGAACGCGAGGCTCGCGAGCAGAAGATCGAGGCCGAGAAATCGACGGTTCGGGTCAACGAATTTCTCACCGTTTCGGAGCTCGCGGATCTGATCGATGTCTCCGCTCAAGCGATCATCACATCGGCGTTCAAGAATCTGGGACTGATGGTGACGATCAATCAGCGTCTCGATTTCGACCAGATCGAATTGATCTGCGATGAGTTCGGATTCTCGGCCGCGCGCGAGGAAGCGTACGAAGCCGATCTTCCGGAACTGCAGGAGGAGGCGGAGGACATCAGCGACTTCATGCCGCGAGCTCCCGTCGTAACGGTCATGGGGCATGTCGATCATGGAAAGACATCTGTGCTCGACTTCATCCGCCGGACGAACGTAATCGCAGGAGAATCCGGAGGGATTACACAGCATATCGGCGCATACCACGTGCAGCTCGAAGACGGTCGGGCGATCAGTTTCCTCGACACGCCGGGGCACGAAGCGTTTACGGCCATGCGAGCTCGCGGGGCAGAGATCACCGACCTCGTGGTACTGGTGGTGGCTGCCGATGACGCGGTGATGCCGCAGACGATCGAAGCGATCAGTCACGCTCGGAATGCCGGTGTGCCGCTGATCGTGGCGATCAACAAGATCGATCTTCCGACCGCGAATGTGGCAAAGGTCAAACAGGACCTGCTCTCGCAGAACGTGGTGCTGGAGGAATTCGGTGGCGATGTACTCGCTTCGGCGGTGTCGGCCAAGACGGGAGAGGGGCTGGATGACCTGCTGGACAAGGTCCTGCTCCAGGCCGAATTGCTGGACCTCAAGGCCAAGCCGACCGGAGATGCCCGTGGCACGGTGGTCGAAGCGGAGCTCGACAAGGGTATGGGGCCCGTGGCTACCGTACTGATCGAGAGTGGCGAACTCAACGTGGGAGACGACTTCATCTGTGGTCTGTTCGGTGGCCGCGTTCGGGCGCTTCTCGACGAGCGTGGCAACCCCGTGGACGCTGCGGGTCCGGCGATCCCGGTCCGCGTACTCGGCATCGAGGGCGTCCCGCAGGCCGGTCGTGCAGCGACGGCAGCAGCTCGAGCGGGAGAAGGACATCCGGCGACGCCAGCGGGGCACCCGGCTCGAAGACATTTTCGCCGCCGTACGCGAAGGAGGTCAGGCGACCCTGAACCTGATCATCAAGGGAGACACGGACGGGTCCGTGCAGGCCCTGGCGGATTCGCTCGAGCGGCTCGGGACGTCGGAAGTGGCAGTCGAAGTCGTGCACAGAGGGGTCGGCGCGATCAACGAGTCCGATGTCCTGCTCGCGACGACGACCGCCGCACTGATCATCGGGTTCCATGTGAGGCCGGACGTGAAGTCGCGCGGGCTGGCCGAACGTGACGAGGTCGAAATCCGTCTGTACAGCGTGATCTACGAAGCGGTCGAAGACGTCAAGCTCGCGCTCGAGGGCATGCTGAGGCCCGAGCAGAGAGAAGTGATCGTCGGTACGGCGGAAATCCGTGAGACGTTCAAGGTGCCGAAGGTCGGTACGGTCGCAGGCTGCTACGTCGGATCGGGCGAGATTCACCGGAATCTGCCGGTGAGGCTGCTCAGGGAGTACGTCCAGATCTACGATGGAAAGATTGGCAGCCTCAAGCGCTTCAAGGACGATGTACGGGAGGTTCGCGAAGGCTACGAGTGTGGGATCGGGATCGAAGGGTATAACGATCTCAAGGTCGGCGATGTGATCGAGTGCTATCGGGTCGAGGAAGTGGCCCGCTCGCTCGCACAGAGCGCCGCCGGCAACTGACCCTGTTCGTGCCGGCGGTCTACGCACACGCTCGTTGGGTGCTGAGAATACCGGACTGCCGTTCGCTGAAGACGAAGCGATCGATCGTCCGCGGACTCAGGGATCGAATTCGTGCCCGGTTTCCGGTGTCGGCGGCCGAGACCGACTTCGCCGATGAGCATGGCCGGGCGGAGATCAGCGTCGCCCTCGTCACCTCGGATGCAACCGTCGCCGATTCGATCCTCGAACGGCTCGACGCGATGGTGGCATCCGATCCTCGAATCTTCGTCACTGAGCGCGAAAGGCGATATGTCTAGCAGGCGAATCGTACGCGTGAACCAGCTGCTGCTCGAGGAGCTTGCTTCGCTTCTGCGGAGGGAGAGCAAGGATCCGCGAGTCCGCACGGTCACGATCACCGGTGTCGAGACCACCACGGATCTCAAGCATGCGGACGTGTTCGTCAGGACGCTGGGCGGAGAGATGCCGGTCGAGGATGCGATTGAGGGTCTGGAGAGCGCAGAGGGCTTTCTTCGTGGCCAACTGGGACGCAACCTACATCTTCGGCGAATTCCCGAGTTGCGGTTCATCGCGGATGACACCCTGGAACATGCGCGGAAGATAGAAGACCTTCTCGACGAAGCGCTGGGTGACCTCAGGGACGAGGGGCTCGACGACGGCAGTGATGACGGATCCTGACCAAGCCGCAAGCGGCGTTCTGCTCCTCGACAAGCCAGAGGGCCCCACATCCCACGACATGGTGCACCTGGCTCGCCGCGCGCTGCGCATGCGTCGGGTAGGCCACACGGGAACACTCGATCCGTTTGCTTCCGGACTGCTCGTACTCTGCGCGGGCCGGGCTACCCGGCTGACGGAGCTGTTCCATCTCCTCCCGAAACGATATGCGGCACAGGTCGTGTTGGGCATCGAGACCGCGACGGATGATCTCACCGGTGAACCCGTGGAGCGCCGGGATACCTGGCGAGATCTCGCTCAGGTCGATCTCGATAGGGCGCTTGGATCACTCACGGGAGAGCTGTCCCAGGTCCCACCGGTGTACTCCGCCAAGCGGGTCCAGGGGCGCCGGGCGTACAGTCTTGCGAGGGGGGGCGAGCCGGTCCAGCTCGATCCCGCTGCCGTGACGGTTCATTCGATCCAGGTCATCGACTGGACCGCCCCCACCGTCGAGTTGGACATGTGGGTGTCGACCGGTACCTACGTGCGGGCACTGGCGCGGGACCTCGGTCGCGCACTTGGTTGTGGGGGGCACCTTGCGGCGCTGCGAAGGACTCAGATCGGTCCGTTCGAGGTCGGGGAAGGGATTAAGGTGACGGATCTCGAGTCCGGGCGGGACTCCTCCGCGGAAGCGCCGGATCTCATGTCTCCTCTGCATGCCCTTCGGTGGTTGCCGCTTCGCAGCCTCGACTCCGGAGAGGCCGAGGACGTGTCCCACGGGAGGAGTGTACCCGAGGGGAAGGTCCTGAAGGCGGCTTCGGGCGGCTTCCCGGCGGACGACACGACTGCGTGGCCTGTCGCCCTGGCTTTCGAGGACGAACTGGTGGCTGTCGCTGAGCGGAAGGCGGGAGCCTTGCAACCGGTCAAGGTGCTGCATGCAGCCTGAGTTCGGCAGCAGAGTCGATTCGGGACTTCCTCCGGACGTCGAAGGCACCGTCGTCACCGTCGGAACATTTGACGGAGTCCACCTCGGTCACCGTGCCGTGCTGGACGAGATCGGGAGACGAGCCCGGCGGCGTGATATGCACAGCGTGCTGGTAACGTTCGATCGTCATCCGCTTACGGTCGTCCGCAGCGACGCCGCTCCGGGACTGCTCACCACTCCGGACGAAAAGAAGGAGATCCTGTCGCAGAGCGGGCTCGACTACGTCTCCTTTCTGCCATTCACTCATGCGCTGTCCCGGCTGGCCCCCGAGATGTTCGTACGCCGGATTCTGGCCGAGCGTTTTCGGGTCCGGGAACTCGTGATCGGATACGACCATGGATTCGGGAGAGCCCGGTCGGGAGACATCGTTCTGTTGAAGCGGATTGGTGACGAACTGGGCTTCGAGGTGGATGTGGTGGATGCCGTCCGGGTGGGAAGCAGGGCAGTATCGTCCACGGCGATCCGCTCGCTGGTGGCCGGTGGCAAGGTCGGAGAGGCCGCAGAGATGCTGGGGCGTCCGTACTCGTTTCGGGGTCCGGTCGTGCACGGCCTCGGGCGCGGTCACGACCTGGGTTTTCCTACCGCCAACATCCCGGCTCCTGGTGGAAGTAAGTTGTTGCCCTGTCAGGGGATTTACGCGGTGCGCGCGTCGATGCGTACGGAGATCTGCGATGGCCTCCTGCATCTTGGTCCACGCCCGACGTTTGCCGGATCGCCGCCGTCGATCGAGTTGTTCATCCTGGATTTCGATCGGGACATATATGGCGAGACCGTCAGAGTCGATTTCCTCAAACGCCTCCGTGATGTGAGACCGTTCGCCACGGTGGAAGCGTTGGTCGACCAGATGAAGCTCGACGAAGAGAGCGCACGGGAGTATTTCGCCGGGCGAGGCTTCGAATCGAGCGCCTGATCGTGCTGGGACTTCTTTACTTGGAAAGAATATTCGTTTAAGTTGTCGTGCTTGACCGGAGTACGAAACTGAGCATCAGGGCTGGCGTGGAGAATGCAGGCCGGCATTTGCGCATGGAGCATCGATGACGCTGGGAACCGAAGTAAAACAGGAAATTGTCGAGAAATTCGGCAGCCATGGTAACGACTGCGGATCCGCCTCCGTCCAGGTGGCACAACTCACCGCGCGGATTCAGCACCTCACCGAACATTTTCGCAGCCACCCC
>JBDGUY010000018.1:0-19439 GCA_039585935.1 Gemmatimonadota bacterium | reverse complement strand
GGGCTGCACTCCGTCATCGAACCGGCGGCGGCCGGAGTCCCGGTGTTGTTCGGCCCTGTTCATGACCGTCGAGAGGCGGAAGATCTGCTGGCCCGGAACGCTGCACTCGTGGTCGCGCCTCAGGACGCTGTGGACCGGATCCAGGAACTGATCGACGACCCGGACAGGATGAAGACGATGGGGAATGCGGCGCGGACATACGCCGAGGAATCGGGAGGTGCCGCCGTGGCAAGCGCCCGACTCGTCTCGGACTTGATCGCACTGGGCGTCAGCCGAGGCCGTCCGGATTCCCGGTAAGCGGCTTCGGGCCCAGAGCGTACCAGAACAGACAGCCGATGATCGGGCAGAGGACGACGATCGCGGTCCACCACACGGCTTCCCGGAGCGGCGGCCGGGCCTTGATGATCAGCGTAATCGCCCAGGCATCGAGCACCAGCAGGAACACGAGGAGCATCAGTCTCGTGTCCGTGGCGAGAATCGCGTCGATCAGGCCGCTCATGCCGCCTCCGTGCCGGTGAACTGCAGTCGGTACAGCCTGGCGTAGAGTCCGTCCAGGGCCAGCAATTCCTGGTGTGTGCCGGTCTCACGAATCTCGCCGTGGTGAAGCACGAGGATCCGGTCGGCACTCTGCACGGTGGACAATCTGTGCGCGATCACGATGCTGGTGCGACCCCTCATCAGTTCCTCCAGCGCCAGGTCGATCTGAGCCTCGATCTCCGAATCCACCGAGCTGGTGGCCTCGTCCAGCAGCAAGATGCGCGGGCCGCCGGACAGGGCGCGCGCGAAACTGAGGAGCTGTCGCTCTCCGACACTGAGATTGCTGCCACGCTCGCCCAGCGCCTGGTCGTAGCCACCTGGAAGACGACGTACGTATCGATCGGCCCCGACCCGCACAGCGGCCTGTCGCACGGTCTCTTCATCGATCGGATCGCGACCCAGCGAGATGTTCTCACCAGCGCTGGCGGAGAAGAGGTAGACGTCTTGCAGAACCAGGCCCATGGAGCTGCGCAGAGTCTCCAGCGGCAGGTCCCGGATGTCGACCCCATCGAGCAGGATCCGGCCCCGCTGCGGGTCGTAGAACCGCAACAGGAGATTGACGATCGTCGATTTTCCCGCGCCCGTCGCTCCGACGATCGCCAGACGCTCCCCCGGGTCGGCCCGAAACGAAATGTCTTCGAGTACCCACTCGTTCCCGGGACCGTCGCCGGTCTCCCGGTCTTCGTTCTCCGGCCCCGGGTAGCGGAACCACACGCCTTCAAACTCGACCCGCCCCTGGATCTCGGCAGGGATGATCGGATTCGAGGATTCAACGATCGCCGGCTCGCGGTCGAGGAGTCTGAATACTCTCTCGGAACTCGCCATCGCGTTCTGCAGGATATTGTATTTCTCCGACAGGTCCTGGATCGGCCGGAAGAACCGGCGGACGTACTGCAGGAACGCCGCGATCACGCCTATCGACATCGTACCCTCGAGGGCACGCAGGCCACCGTACCACAAGATCAATGCTACTGCGACGGCGGTCAGGAGCTCGATGACCGGGAAGAACAGCGCGTAGTATGTGATGGAACGCAGGTGCGCCTTCAGGTGGCCTGCGTTGATTCGCGCGAACCGCTCAGCGGTGGATTCCTCCTGGCGGAACAGCTGGACGACCCCGATCCCGGTAATCCGTTCCTGCAGGAACGCGTTGATTCGGGCAAGCCTCGTCCGGATGTCGCGGTACGCATCGCGGACTTTGCGGCGGAACAGAATCGCCGCGACGAATACGAACGGCAGCACGGCGAACGATACCAGTGCCAGTCGCCAGTCGAGCAGCAGCATGGCCGTGACGATTGCACCGATCGTGAAGATGTCTCCGAAGATCGTCACCACGCCCGAGGTGAACATCTCGTTCAGTACTTCGACGTCGCTCGTGACCCGGGTCATCAGGCGCCCTACCGGGTTTCGGTCGAAGAACGCGAGTTCCAGTCGCTGCAGACGCGAGAACACCTGTCCCCGGAGGTCCAGCATCACGTGCTGGCCGATCCATGTCGTGAGCAACGTTCGCGCGTACTCGAGAGCGGCTGCCGCGGCGAGCGACGCGATGTATATGGCCGCCAGGGTTCCCAGCAGCTGCGTGTCTGCCGTGGGAACGGCGCGGTCGAGTGCGATCTTCGTCAGCCACGGTCCGACCAGCTCGAGTCCCGATGCGGCCACCAGCATCAGGACGGCGGCAGCGACCTGGATCCGGTAGCCCTGCAGGTAAGACAGGAGCCGGCGCATCAGTCGGGCATCATATGCCTTCCCCAGCGCTTCCTCTTCGCGGATCGGCCCCTCGGGCGATTGGTTTGCCATAGCGAGCCATAATACCCGTGGTCCCCGGACCGTTCCAGCGGGGCGCGAGTTTGACGATCCCGGCCGGTGCCGTCCATCATCGGGCCATGGAGGAGGCGATTCGCGTTCGCGGTGCACGTCAGAACAACCTTCGGGGAATCGACGTGGACATATTCCACGGCGATCTCACCGTGATCACCGGCCCCAGCGGCTCGGGGAAGTCGAGCCTGGCCTTCGACACCCTGTACGCCGAAGGTCAGCGTCGCTACGTGGAATCGCTTTCGACCTACGCCAAGCAGTTCCTCGAGCGCATGCCCAAGCCCGATGTCGATCGGATCGACGGCATTCGACCGTCAGTAGCGATCGATCAGCGGAACTCGGTGCAGACGAGCCGCTCGACGATCGGGACGGTCACCGAGATCTGGGACTACCTGCGTCTGCTGTGGAGCCGTATCGGTCACACGATCTGCCCGGAATGCGGGGTTCGCGTCCTGCCGGATACGGTGACATCCGCCACGGATTCGGTGCTGGGCCTCGAACCGGGAAGCCAGGTCTACATCACCTTTCCCTGGGAGGGTCGGGAGGGACTCCCCGCGGCTACGGCGGCCGATCATCTGCGGGCCCGCGGTTATGTGCGAGTCATAGTGGACGGCGAGGAACATCACCTCGATTCGGACCAGGATCCCGTGCTGCTGACCGGGGCCGAGCGTGTGCTCGTCGTCGTGGATCGACTGGTGCTGGCCGACGATATCCGGGAACGCGCTGCGGAAGCCCTGGCGAGTGCGTTCGCCGAGAGTCATGGACATGCCGAGGTGCTCGTCGTCGAGCGTGGTGATTCCGGGAAGCTCGAAATCGTCCGAAACCTGCCGTTCAACGAGCGATTCCGCTGCAGCCGCTGCGAGCGGGAGTTTCCAGCGCCGACACCTCTGCTTTTCAGCTTCAACCACCCGGTCGGTGCCTGCGAGACCTGCAACGGATTCGGGGCTGTGCTCGAGTACGATGTCGATCTCATCATCCCCGACCAGGAGCGGTCTCTCGCCTCTGGAGCGCTCGACCCGTGGACAAAGCCGCGGTATCGAAAGGAGCGGGCGGCGGTCCTGGAGCTGGCCGCCAGACGTGGCGCAGACGTCGACAGTCCGTGGCGCGATCTGGAGGAGGAGCTCCAGCGGGAACTGCTGCACGGCAGCGACGAATTCGAGGGAATGCTGCCATTCCTGCGAGGCCGCGAGCGGAAGCGCTACAAGCAGTATATCCGGGTGTTTCTGCGGCAGTACCAGCGCCCGCGCGGCTGTCCGTCCTGCGGTGGCGCCCGGCTCAGGGGCGACGCGCTGAATGTCCGGTTGGCCGGCCGCACGATCGCAGAAGTGGCCGAACTGACATTCGATCAGTTCGCGGAGTGGCTGGCTTCGCTGGAACTCACATCATTCGAGGCCCGGGTCGCCGAGACGATCCTGGACGAAGTTCGGGACCGGATCGGATTCCTGCACGAGGTCGGCCTCGGATATCTCACCCTCGGTCGTCAGGCCCGAACGCTCTCCGGTGGAGAGATGCAGCGGATCCGCCTGGCCAGCAGCCTTGGAAGCCGGTTGGTCGACACGCTGTACGTCCTGGACGAGCCGACGATCGGCTTGCATGCGCGTGACACGGAAAGTTTCATCGATGTCCTGCAACGACTCCGCGACTCGGGCAACACGGTACTGGTGGTGGAACATGACGTCTCCGTCGTGCGAGTCGCTGACCGGATTCTCGAGCTCGGTCCGGGGGCGGGCGAGCTCGGGGGAGAGCTCGTGTTCAGCGGCGACTGGAGCGCTCTGCTCGATTCCGGGACGGCAACGGGGACGGCTTTCAGCAGCGCGGTCGGGCCCACCTCGCGCCGCCGGCTGGTTGATCAAGGATGGCTCGATTTGCGCGGAGCCCGCCTTCACAACGTACGCGGTGTCGACCTGCGGATTCCGCTCGGCTCGCTTACGGTCGTCACCGGGGTATCGGGATCAGGGAAATCGACCCTGGTCCACGACCTGCTGTATCGAGCGCTCGAGCGGTCGCTGCGTGGCGAAACGACCGCACGTCTTCACCTGGGCGAGGCGGCCGGCGCCTGGAAGTCGCTCACCGGAACCCACGGACTGACCGATGTCATCCTCGTCGATCAGAGTCCGATCGGCCGCACTCCCCGTTCGAATCCGATTACCTACATCAAGGGTTGGGGAGAGATCCGGAAGGTGTTCGCCGCGCAGCCGGAGGCGAAGCGAAGGGGCTACGCGCCGCGCCATTTCAGCTTCAACGTCGAAGGTGGGCGATGCGAGGCGTGCAAGGGCGCCGGCGAGGAAGTCGTGGAAATGGTGTTTCTCGCCGACGTATCCGTGCCGTGCGAGGTATGTGAGGGCGCCCGCTTCAGACCGGACGTTCTTGAGATCCGCTATCGCGGCCTCAACATCCGGGAGGTGCTCGATCTCACGGTGGACGAGGCGATTCGATTCTTCATCCGGCAGGACCGGCTCGGCGAATCACTGTGGCAGCTGCAGCGGGTAGGTCTCGGCTACCTGAGACTCGGTCAGTCGGCGACCACGCTGTCCGGGGGAGAGGCCCAGCGGCTCAAGATCGCCCGCGAGCTGGCGCGCGGCCCGGGGGGAAGGAAGCGGATTTACATTCTCGACGAGCCGACGACCGGGCTCGGCGCAGGCGAGGTCGACCGCCTGGTCGGCGTGCTGGAGCAGCTGACTGAGGCGGGGCATACGGTCGTGGTGGTGGAGCACAACCTGGAAGTCGTAGCGAGGGCAGACTGGATCGTGGACCTGGGACCCGAGGCGGCTGACCTGGGCGGTCGAATCGTGGCCGAGGGCCCACCGGCGGCGATCATGGAAGCACCGGAATCCCATACCGGGCGGTTTCTGCAGCAGTACCTGGTTTCCCGAGGCAGGCTCGGCTCCGACCTGTCGAGCATCGGCGCGGGTACCGAATGACCGGGAGTCGCAGCGCTCGACCCGCGGTCTCGGTTCTTCTCCCCTGTCGCAACGCCGCCCCCTGGCTGGAGGAATGTCTCGCCAGCCTGTTCGCCCAGAGCCTGTCCGATTTCGAGGTGATCGCGGTAGACGACGGCTCGACGGACGGAACCCTTCCGATACTGCAGCACTCGGCCCGCGGGGAGCACCGGCTGCGGGTGATCTCCAGCGAGGGTAACGGGCTCGTGGCCGCCCTGAACCGGGCGGCGTCGGTGGCAATGGCCCCCCTGCTGGCCCGCATGGACGCGGATGACGTGGCCCATCCCGATCGACTTCTGGCCCAGGTCGAGTTCCTCTCCGACCATGCTTCGGTCGCGGCGTGCGGCACGGCGGTCCGGCTGTTCCCCGAATCGAGCCTGGGCTCCGGGTATCGCCGCTACGAAGAGTGGTTGAACGGACTGGTGGACCAGCAGGACCTCCTCGCCGACCTCTTCGTCGAGTGTCCGATCGCCCACCCGACACTGGTGGTCCGCAAGTCCGTGTTCCGGGCTCTGGCCGGGTATCGGGACCTGGACTGGCCGGAGGACTACGATCTCGTATTGCGGCTCCATGCCGCCGGGATGCGAGCCGCGAACCTGTCCCGGAAATTGCTGGACTGGCGCGTACACCCTGAGCGGCATTCCCTCCGTTCGGGACGCTACACGCCGCAGGCCTTCCGGCGCTGCAAGGTCCATTTCCTCCGCACGACGTTTCTTCCACCCGGCAGGCCGCTCGTCGTCTGGGGAGCTGGAAAGGTCGGGAAGCCACTCGCCCGGGAACTTCAGCGGCAGGGAATTCCGGTCGCGGCGTTCGTGGATTTGGATCCTCGCAAAATCGGCCAGGAGATTCATGGCGCCCCCGTACTGGCTCCGCAGGGCTTTGAGAGCCTGATGAGTGACTCGGATCCCTACGTCCTGGCCGCGGTCGGATCGCCGGGAGCCCGCGAGCAGATCCGCGAGGCGCTGGCTGCCATGAATCTGATCGAGGTCGACGACTATCGAGTCTGCTCCTAGGTTGACCCTCTTTCCGGTACCCTGAGCGACACGGTAGCTGCCCCGAGGCCGGATAATCGGCTGGCGCCCCAGGAGATCGAGATGAAACGAAGGAACTTCGGATGGCGGACTCTGCCGGCTCTTTCCTGCCTGGCTGTCCTCGCTGCAGGCTGTTCGGCCGGCACTCCCCCCGAGACAGGCCCGGATGCGTCGGGAAAGAACGACGCCGGCCAGAGTGAAGTCGACCTCCAGTTGCTGAACGGCATGCCGAACGGTGCCTGGGAATCTTCGTACGAGCCGTTCGAAGTCGATCCGGTACTGATTCGGGGCGGTACCGTGATGACGGCAGCGGGAGAGGAGATCGAGGGGGGGGATGTGCTGCTCGTCGATGGTCGCATCGAGGCCGTCGGAGTGGGACTGGACGCTCCGCCGGGTGCCTCGATCATCGATGCGGCGGGTAGATTCGTTACGCCGGGAATCATCGACTCACATTCGCATCTCGGGGTCTACCCGGCCCCCGGGGTCGAGGGAATGGGAGAGGGCAACGAGGCCACGAATCCTGTAACCGCCGAGGTGTGGGCCGAGCACGGAGTGTGGCCGCAGGATCCCGGATTCTGGCGCGCCCTGGCCGGCGGAGTGACGACTCTTCAGACCTTGCCGGGCAGCGCCAACCTGATCGGGGGCCGCGGCGTGACGCTGAAACTCGTACCGGGAATGGGCGCCACCGACATGATGTTTCCGGGCGCGCCGATGGGTCTCAAGATGGCATGCGGGGAGAATCCCAAACGAGTCTACGAGCGTACCGGGCCGTCCACCCGGATGGGGAATGTGGCCGGTTATCGCAAAGCGTTCATTCGGGCGCAGAAGTACAGGGAAGAATGGGACCTCTGGCTGGCCGGTGATCGAACGGCGGATCGCCCGGACCGGGACCTGGCTCTGGAGACACTGGCAGAAGTCCTGCGCGGGAACATCCTGATTCAGGCCCACTGCTACCGAGCCGATGACATGCTCACGATGCTCGAGCTTGCACAGGAATTCGGACTTTCCATTCGCTCATTTCACCATGCGGTAGAGGCCTACAAGATCCGGGACCGTCTCG
This sequence comes from Gemmatimonadota bacterium, assembly GCA_039585935.1. Taxonomy (GTDB): domain Bacteria; phylum Gemmatimonadota; class Gemmatimonadetes; order Palauibacterales; family Palauibacteraceae; genus Carthagonibacter. The sequence continues at coordinate 12,060 of JBDGUY010000018.1, read as the reverse complement.
CGGAGGAGGACGTGGCTGCGTCCATGTGGGTGGACTGGTGGGGCTTCAAGATGGAAGCGTTTGACGGCATTCCCCAGAACATCGCCCTCGTGTCCGAGGCCGGGGCTCGTGCGATCCTGCATACGGACAGCGATCTGGAGATCCAGATCCTCAACCAGAATGCGGCGCGGGCCATGTATGCGGGACGCGGCGCGGGTCTGGACGTGAGCCGGGACCAGGCGCTTCGGTGGATAACGATCAATCCGGCCTGGGCGCTCGGCATCGACGAACAGACCGGCAGCCTCGAGCCGGGAAAGGCGGGTGACGTGGTCATCTGGTCCGGCGACCCATTCAGCGTGTACAGCCGTGCGGACCAGGTTCTGATCGACGGAGAGATCATGTACGATCGTCTGCTTCCCGGCGGGAATCCGGTCAGCGATTTCGAATTGGGAATCCTCACCGATGTGGGCACGGGAGGTGGATCATGAGCCGCGCACGGTCGTGCGGCCGGAGTTCGATATACCCGGCAATTCTGGCCTTGGTCATGACCGGTTTGCCGGTGACTGTCGTCGGGCAGGATCTCGCGGTAGTAGGCGGGACCGTGCATACGGTGTCAGGAGAGGTGCTCGAAGGGGCGACCGTGCTCATCGAGGCCGGTCGCATCACCGCACTTGGCCATGGCGTCGAGATCCCGACCGGAGTCCGGGTGCTGGATGCCGCTGGCCGAGTCGTGACTCCCGGCCTGTTCGATGCAACGACCTCCATAGGTCTCGTGGAAGTCGGGATGGTGAGCTCTTCCGTGGACAGCCGGCTGGACGGCGATCCCGTGAGGGCAGCGTTCGATGTCGTGGATGGAATCAACCCGCGATCGGTGTTGATTGCCGTGAACCGGGCAGCAGGACTGACGACCGTTCTCACGGCTCCGGGCGGCGGGCTGATCTCGGGACAGGCCGCGATCATAGATCTCACAGGCCGATCGACGGACGAGATGGTCGTGGTTTCAAGGGCAGCGATGGTAGCGAATTTCTCGCCCAGCGTGGCCGGCGGGTCCCGCGGCGGGGCATCGCTTCGTCTGCGCGAGGTGCTCGAAGACGCCCGGTTCTGGCGCGACAACCGAGCGGCGTTCGACGCGGGTGGAACCCGTGGGCTCTCGGCTTCACGCCTGGACTTCGAGGCCCTGGGGCCCGTGCTGGACGGTGAAATCCCGCTGATCGTGAACGTCCACCGCGCGGCCGACATCGAAGCCGTGTTGCGAATCGCCGAGGACTTCGGGCTGAGCCTCGTCATCTCGGGTGCTTCTGAGGCCTGGCTGGTCGCAGACCGACTGGCAGCCGCGCGTGTGCCGGTAATCGTCAAGCCGCTTTCCAACAGCCCGGCGGGCTTCGATCGGCTCGGGGCTCGATTCGACAACGCTTCTCTGTTGCACCTGGCCGGTGTGGAAGTCGTGATCGGCAGCTTCAATTCACATAACGCTCGCTGGCTGCTGCATGAGGCCGGGAACGCGGTACGGTTCGGGTTGCCGTGGCGCGCGGCTCTCAGGGCCGTGACCCTGGCTCCGGCCGAGGCTCTCGGAGTCGGTGACCTGTACGGCTCCCTGGAGCCCGGAAAGGTGGGGAATCTCGTCGTCTGGACTGGAGATCCATTCGAAATCTCAACCCGAGTCGAAGCCGTCGTGATCCGCGGAGTCGTCACCTCGACGGACAACCGCCAGATCGAACTTCTCCAGCGCTACCGGTACCTCGACGAGGAGTCACAGGACTTCGAGTAGGCCAGAGTTCGACTTGCGCCGAGCAGGGCTTTTCCTCTCCCGTACGACCGTATCCAGACAGTCGCGGAACAGGCCGGTTTTGGCTATATTTTACAGGTTATTCCAGCCCCGGATCGGAGCTTCCGCGTGCCGTCCAACGGACGGAGCCCGGAACCCGGTGAACTGATTGCAAAGCGGAGTCCATGGAGACTGAAGAGCGCACCGAGCGGATCGAGCAGCGTCTGCTCGAGGATGAGATGCGAGAATCGTTCATCGACTATTCGATGAGCGTCATCGTACAGCGAGCATTGCCCGATGTAAGGGACGGGCTCAAACCCGTGCACAGACGTATCCTGTATGCGATGCACGAGCTCGGGCTGTCGCCGAGCCGACCGTACAAGAAAGCTGCGACGGTCGTGGGAGATGTGCTGGGCAAGTACCATCCGCACGGGGATTCCGCCGTATACGATTCGCTCGTCCGGATGGTTCAGGATTTCTCGCTACGCTATCCGATGGTCGATGGCCAGGGGAACTTCGGCTCGATCGACGGCGACAGCGCTGCGGCGTATCGGTATACCGAGGCCCGCCTGGCGGCGATTGCGACGGAAATGTTGTCCGATATCGACCGGTCCACGGTCGATTTCGTACCGAACTTCGATGACCAGCTCGAAGAACCCGTCGTTCTTCCATCGCTCCCTCCAAACCTGCTGATCAATGGCTCATCGGGAATCGCCGTGGGGATGGCCACCAACATTCCCCCGCACAATCTCCGCGAAGTCGTTGCTGCGGTCGATCTGTTGATCCAGGATCCCGATGCCACGGTCGAAGATCTGATGGAGCACGTGAAGGGGCCGGACTTTCCGACCGCCGGCCTGGTGTACGGGCTGGACGGAATCCGTGATGCGTACACGCTGGGTCGCGGACGCGTCGTGGTTCGGGCACGGGCCCACTTCGAGGAGCGACCCAACGGCGGCGAGCGGATCGTGGTCACCGAGATACCGTTCATGGTCAACAAGAGCCGCTTGATCGAGCAGATCGCGCAGCTCGTACGGGACCGGCGGACCGAAGATATCGCGGATCTCAGGGACGAATCCGACCGAGACGGGATTCGGGTCGTCGTCGATCTGAAGCGGGATGCGATTCCGCAGATCGTCCTCAACCAGCTGTTCAAGCACACGCAGATGCAGTCCACGTTCGGCGTCATCATGCTCGCCCTGGTGGACGGTGTCCCGAAGGTCATGGACCTGAAGGAGGTCCTGCAGCACTTCATCGATCACCGCCACGAAGTGATCGTGCGCCGGAGTGAGCACGATCTGGCGGCTGCCAGGGCTCGCGAGCACATCCTCGAAGGGCTCAAGATCGCGGTCGACAATATCGACGAGGTCGTTGCGATCATCAGAGGGTCGAAGGACTCTCCCGATGCTTCGGAGAATCTCCAGGCTCGATTCGAGCTGACCCAGGAGCAGGCGAGCGCGATCCTCGCGATGCGCCTGTCGCGACTCACGGGTCTCGAAATCGAGAAGCTCGAGGACGAGCTGCGGGAGGTACGGGCGCTGATCGAGGAACTCGAGGCCCTGCTCGACTCGCGCGAGCTGCGAATGTCCATGATTCGAGAGGAGCTCAGGCAGTTCACGGAGCGGTACGGTGACGACAGGCGAACCGAAATCGTGGGCACGGCAGCGAGCTTCCGGGCCGAGGACCTGATCGCCGACGAGGAGATGGTGATCACGGTCAGCCACGAGGGCTACATCAAGCGAATCCCACCTGCCACGTACCGCCAGCAGCGGCGCGGCGGTCGCGGGATCGCGGGGATGAGCACCAAGGAAGAGGATTGGGTGGAGCACCTGTTCGTGGCTTCGACCCACGACTACCTCCTGGTGATCACCGCCCGTGGTCAACTCTATTGGCTCAAGGTGCATCAGATACCGCCGGCCTCCCGGACGTCGCGCGGCAAACCGGTCGTGAACCTGCTGAACATCGAAAAGGACGAGCAGATCGCGTCGATCGTCCGGGTTCGGGAGTTCCCCGAAGACCAGCACCTGTTCTTCGCTACTCGTGACGGGCTCGTGAAGAAGACGAGTCTCGCGGCCTACTCCAATGTCCGTACGGTAGGGATCAACGCGATCAACATCGTCGAAGGCGACCGGCTGATCGACGTCCAGCTGACGAGCGGCGACGACGACGTGCTCCTCGCGACCCGACTCGGAAAGTCGATCCGCTTCGCCGAATCGGACGCGCGGGTCATGGGGCGGGCCACGCGTGGCGTGCGGGGGATCAACCTCGCGAAGGGCGATGCCGTGGTCGGCCTCGTCGTTGACCGGCGGGATGCCTCGATCCTCACTGTGACCCGACTCGGGATGGGCAAGCGGACATCGTTGAGCGAGTACCGGACTCAGCGACGAGGCGGGAAGGGTCTGATCAATCTGCGCCTGACGCCGAAGACGGGCGAGGTGATCGCGGTCAAGGAAGTCACCGACGAGGACGAGCTGATGCTCGTAACCCGCGCGGGTGTGATCAACCGGCAACCGGCATCGCAGATCCGGGTGATCGGCCGAAATACGCAGGGCGTCCGGCTGGTGTCGCTCGACAAGCGTGACGAAGTGATGGACGTGGCCAGGATCATTCCGGACCTGGACGACGACGAGCTGGACGAGCTGGTCGAGCTGGATCAGGAAGCCGGCGGGAGCGCGATGTCGACGCCCGAAGTCGTCGTCGGCGACGCCGGGTCGACAGAGCCTGCGGAGTCGTGAGTTGAGTCCGTCGTCCTCGACCCTGGTCGGCATCGACTCGATCCGCCGGGCCGCCGAACGGATCCGGCCCGTAGCCCGTCGTACGCCGCTGCTCGACGCGGCATTTGCGCCCTGGTCGACCGATGCCGAGAGCGAATCCGGCGGCTTGAGCGGTCGGGTATGGCTCAAGGCGGAGAGCCTGCAGCACGTAGGAGCCTTCAAGCTGAGGGGAGCGTACAATTTCCTGTCGGCACAGGATCCAGGCACCCTGACTGACGGTGTCATCACGTATTCTTCCGGCAACCATGCCCAGGCAGTCGCCTGGAGTGCGCGCGAATTCGGCGTTCGGGCAACGGTCGTGATGCCGACCGATGCCCCCGTGATCAAGCGGGCCGCGACCCTCGCCTACGGTGCCCGGGTCGAGGAGGCGGGTACCACGACCGTCGAGCGTAAAGCACTCGCCGAAGCGATCCTGGCGGAAGAAGGTGGAGTCATGGTTCCGCCGTTCGATCATCCCGAGATCATTGCCGGCCAGGGGACGGTCGGACTCGAGATCTGCGAACAGCTCGCCGAGGAGCGAGCAAGACGGGTCGACGCGAGACCGGAAGTGGGACCGCTGAAACTCGTCCTGGTCCCAATCGGTGGCGGTGGTCTGATCGCGGGGGTATCGGCCGCGATCCGTGCGCTGTCACCCGGGACGCGAGTCATCGGAGTAGAGCCGGAGGGCGCCGCCAAGATGCGAGGTTCGCTCGATGTCGGGTTCCCGATCACGTTGGATCAGGTCGATACGATCGCGGACGGCCTGAAGCCGGTCCGTCCCGGTGAACTGACGTTCGCGCACGTCCGGGAGCACGTGGACGATGTCGTGCTTGTCGATGATGAGAGCATCCGTCGCGCGGTAGTATGGTGCTACGGCCAGCGACTCGTGGTCGAGCCGAGCGGCGCTGCCACACTCGCCGCGCTGCTGTCGGGCCGCGTGCCGCTGGCGGCCGGGGGTGAGACCTGCGCGGTCCTGTCGGGTGGTAACCTGGATCCGACCCTGTGCCGAAGCTGGTTGGGTGCGGCCTCATGACCGGGCCGTTCGTCGCCCTCACCATGCCCGTGCGTGATAGCGATATCGGGATGCCTCGCGTCATGGTCGAAGCCGGATACCTGCGGGCTCTCGGCGCGACAGGCCTGCTACCGCTGATACTTTCGCCGCTGGACGATCCCGATACGCGGGACCGTCTGCTCGACCTCTCCTCCGGACTCCTTCTGTCCGGCGGGGAGGATGTCGATCCCGCGCGGTACGGAGCACAGCCCGATGGTGCCAGGACCGTGTCCCCGGCTCGCGATGCCATGGAGCTCGATCTCCTGCACCGGGCTCTCGATCGCCGGCTGCCGGTTCTCGCGATCTGCCGCGGAGTGCAGCTGCTGAACGTGGCTCTCGGCGGCACCCTGTATCAGGACCTCGAGACCCGGATGGGCACGAAGATCGATCACGACAGGTTTCGAGAGTTCGACGGGCAAATTCACTCCATCCGGACGAGTGGCGAGGAACTGCTGTCCGGGGTGTTTCCAGACGGCGACTTCGTACAGAACTCGGCACATCACCAGGGAATCGACACACTCGCCGACGGGTTGACGGCCGTGGCCTGGGCGCCCGACGGGTTGGTCGAAGCTGTCGAGTATCGGGCACCTGGCGCTGCATGGACGGTCGGTGTTCAGTGGCACCCGGAGCGCAAGCTCGAGGACTCGACCGGCACGAACCGTCGACTGTTCGAGCGCTTCGCCGACGTTGTCCGGAGTCGTTCGCTGGACGGGGAGGGCTGACGTGGCGCGGGCGCTCCTGTTCGATATCGATGGGACCCTCGTCGACACGCTCGGAGCCGGCCGGGCAGCTCTGACTCGCGCAATGATCCAGGTGTACGGGGAAACGGGCCCGATCGAAGGCTTCGACTTTCACGGACGGACGGATCCATCGATCGTCCGGGATCTTCTGCGGGCCAGCGGCCGGACAGATCCGTGGATCGAAGCGAGATTTCCGACGCTGTGGCCGGCTTACTACGATTTCCTCGACAGGGAACTCGCAGAGCGTGATGGCGAGGTGTCCGTGTTCGCCGGCGTCCAGCCGCTGCTGGACAGATTGATCGTGGATGAGAGGTTCGTGCTCGGGCTGGTGACGGGAAACATGGAACAGGGCGCGTGGCGCAAGCTCAGGGCGGCCGGCATCTCCACCATGTTCGAATTCGGAGCATTCGGGTCGGACTCCGAACGCCGGGCCGATCTTCCGCCCCTCGCGGTTTCTCGGGCGTCTGAGCGTTTCGGGGAGCGGATTCGGGTCGTGGAGGCCGTGGTGATCGGAGACACGCCGGAAGACATCAAGTGCGCCCGGGCGAGCAACGCGCGCGTACTGGCTGTGGCGACCGGACGGCACGAGCCCGCCGAACTGCGATCTCACAGACCGGACGCCGTGGTCGAAGACCTCTCTGATACGGACGAAATCGTGCGGATTCTGGCCGAATGACTGGGGACGCCCTGACGCTGGATGTGTTCGTCGAAGGACGCGGCGTCCAGCGCGGCGCGCGTGTGGCGCCGACCGTGGACGGTCTGCACTGCGGCGACCGGTACTTCCGCTGGGCCGAGGTGTTCTTCGTGTCTCGACGAGCCGGGATGATCCTGCTGTTCGGGACATCGGGCGCAGTCGTGATCAAGGGAAGTGGCGAGGCTCTCGACCGGCTCGACGACTGGGTCGCGCAGGCCGTCGATCTCACCGAAGTGCGTCGGCGCCTGGTACGACAGCTCGGTCACGAGGTCGTGTTGTTCACGGCAGCCTGTGCCGCGAGTGGCAGACTGGATGGCCGCCGGCTGAACGGCCTGTTCGTCGCGGCTGCGACGCGCCGTGCCCTGTATCTGATCTCGGGTCGAGAGCAGTGGTCGCTCGTCTGGCCGATTGAACGGGTGAAGAGACAGCTCGCGAAACCTGATGAGCCTGGTGGAGATGCGCTCATCCTCATGCGGGGGGACGACACGCAGGTCAACCTCAGGTACCTGCTACCCGAAGAAGTGATCTCCCTGGCGACGACCGCCCGCAAGGAGCGTCCGAGCCCCGCCGGGAGTCCACCCGCCCTGGAGTTGTTCGCTCGCAAAGAGGTAACCCCGCCGCATGCAGCCGAACTCCCCGAGTTTTCGCTGGCGGCCGGCTCACTCCAGGCGGTAGCCGAGCGAGCGGCAGCCAACGTACCGGGAGAACTCCAGGCGCGCGCGCTGCTTCCGACCGATTTCTTCGAGCTTCACTTTCAGGAACTCGGAGAGATCGCTCTCGGGCCCTTGCTGCTGCGCAAGTCAGCCGCGGGGGGCGCCGACAGCTTGCGACGTGCAGTGGTCGCGATGGATGCCGTGGGCCTGCAGGAAGACACGCGAGCCGCAGTAGCGAATGCGACCGACCGGACCCTGGAGGTGTATGACGAGCAGGTCGACCGGCTGCTGTCGATGAGGGCCGGTCCGAGTCGGACAGATCGGGAATTCCGGGTCGATCCGTCGGAGCGGGAGGTGTTCGTGGAGCGGATGAGGGCTCCATTCGAACGGCTCTGGGTCCGGTTCGAAGGGCTGGAGGAGCAGCAGGAGAAACTGCTGGCCCGGCTCGAGGAATTCGAGGCGGGACCACCGGGCGAAGACGATGTCGAGGTCCGGGAAGCGGCGGAAGACTGGCGCTCGACGCTCGGCCGTCTCGACAGCGGATACGAAGGCGCGTGGCGGGAGCTGGTCGAAGAGATCGAAAAGAGCTGGTCGACGACGCTTCTTCCCCGACTTTCGAGGGCGACGGAGGTGCAACCGGGAGGGATGCCCGAGTGGGTCAAGCTCGCCGGAATCGCCGCTGTCACCCTGATCGTGGCAGCAGCGATCATTGCATTGCTCGTGATGTGACCCGAGGCACACTCGCGAATAACAGCCTGATTCGTATCTTGTCGGCCGGCCGATTCGCGGATCGGCCGGCGCTGGATGTTTCTTGAATTCGACTGAGCAAGGAGTGGTTGGTGGCTACACAGCAAAAGCAGGGTGGCGGGAGCAAGTGGTTCTACGTGACGCTCGGGGTAGTGATCCTGATCGGCATCGGGTGGCTGCTCACGGCAGGAAGGTCCGGAGGAGAGGCCGAGGAGCTTCCCCCGCTCGCCGTTGCTCAAACGACCGGAATCGTCGCAGACGCGAACGCGGGAACCTCGATCGGGCCTGAAGATGCGGTCGTGACGATCTACGACTTTTCGGACTACCTGTGCCCGCACTGCCGGGAATTCAACTCGATGGTCGGCAAGCTTCTGCGGCGCAATTACGCTGTCCCCGGTGGCCCGTTGCGCTGGGTATCGTTCGAGTTTCCCCTCCAGGATGCATCGTTTCCAGCTACGGTCGCCTCGCTCTGCGCAGAGGAGCAGGGCAAGTACTGGGAGATGCACGACATGATCTTCGCCAAAATCGAGAGCTGGGCCAATCAGGGAAATCCGAACGGCGCTTTCGTCGACCTGGCGAAGGACATTGGATTGGACACGCGTGAGTTCAAGAGCTGCCTCGACAAGCGAGAGAATACGAGCCGGATTCTCTCGTCGAAGAAGTATGGCGTGGATCTCGGCGTCACAGGCACACCGACGATCTTCATCAACGGACAGGCCGTGCCCCGCACGAACCAGTTCTACTCGTACCAGGGACTTGAACAGGTCATACAGCAGGAGGCGGCGGCCGCCGCGGCCGCCCCGACCGCCGGCGAGTGAGCGCCGCCACCCGGTTCCGGGGTGTCTCGCTTCTCGCGCTGGTAGGCCTGTTCGTGTCGGTCTACCTGCTGCTGTATCACATGGGATTCTACGGGGTGCTGGCGTGTGGAGCCGGTTCCTGCGAGACCGTCCAGGCTTCGAAGTACGCGGAATTCCTGGGGATATCGGTCCCGGCGTGGGGAGTCGCGTTCTACGGAGCGGTGCTGGTGCTGGCGCTCATGCTGCAGGCCGGCCGTGAAGAAACGAGCCTGCCCGGTCGTCTGCTGGCGCTGGCGGCGCTCGGCGGGCTCTGCTTTTCAGCATATCTCACGGCGATCGAGCTGTTCGTCCTGCACGCGGTCTGCATGTGGTGCGTCGTGAGCGCGATTCTGGCCGTAGGAATATTCCTGCTGGTCGCGCCGTGGCGAGCCCTTGGCAGACGGGAAGAACAGGCAGCGACCTGACGATCGCCTGTGACCAGGCACGCTGATGCATGAAGGGGCGACGGATCGAGAGATCCATCGCCCCTTCGGCATTTCCAATCTGGCGGATCACCTGCCGATCTTCAGGCGCTGGCCCGCCAGAATCCCTCCAGTGCGTCCCCGTGCATGGAGCCGCGGAGTTTGTCGAAGGCGCGGTTCCGAATCTGGCGGATCCGTTCTCGCGTGACGCCGAGAAGCTCACCGATCTGTTCCAGCGTCATCTCCTCTCCGTCGTCCAGCCCGTAGTACAGGACGAGGATCTTCCGCTCACGCTCGGTGAGATACTTTTCGAACATCTTCTCCAGGAACTCCCGCCGGGCCTGTGCCTCGACATCCTGCTCGATGTCCGTTTCATCTGCGCCCGAAAAGCGCTCGCCGAACGAGGCGCTGTCCCGATCCGACTTGTCCAGCGGAGCGTCGAGACTGAGCTCGGCGGACGCGACGCGCCGCAGGGCGCGCACCGTCTCTACTGGCTCCTTCATTTCTTCCGCGATCTCGCGATCCGTCGGTGTTCGCCCATACTTCTGCGTCAGGGCGGTCTCCGTGCGAGACAGCTTCACGAGGTTCGAATTCTGGTTCAAAGGGATCCGAACCGAGCGGGTCTGCTCGGCCAGAGCCTGCAGAACCGTCTGCCGAATCCACCACACGGCGTAGGAGATGAATTTCACGCCCTTGTCCGGATCGAACTTCTTGACCGCTTTGAGCAGTCCTTCGTTTCCGATGCAGACGAGTTCGGCGAGATTCAAGCCCCGGCCCTGGTACTTCTTAACATATGAGATGACGAACCTGAGGTTCGCCGTCACCAGTCGTTCGGCAGCCTCGCGGTCACCAGCGCGCGCGCGCCGGGCAATTTCCCGCTCTTTCTCCGGGTTCTCGATGAGAGGATACCTCTCGACGTCCTGGAGATACTGGTCAAATGAATCAAGAGCACGTGCGTCGAAGAACATGTTCCTCCCGTCGTTGTTCAGACGAGACGAAGAGAGCGGCGATTCGCGACCCACCCGGGCCGCCGGCGCTCGAATCCTCACCTCCAAACCGACGTGATACCGAGGGAACCCGGCCGTGTTCCGTCCTGCGAACCGGGTCAGCTATCGCGTATAGCGTCCTGCAGCCAGCGCTCGTTTTCGGGCGTCAGACCGGGGGCACTCAACTGGTCGCCAGCCTCGGCGTCAGGGGTTGAAGCCGCCCACCGACGAAGCAGCGTGAATGCGAACACCGCACCCAGGATCAAAACGACAAAAGGCAGGCCCCAGACGAGCCAGTTGATTCCCCTGCGCTGAGGTTCGAGCAGGATCCACTCGCCATACCTGCTGACGAAATACTCCTTCACCTCTTCCGGCGTATCTCCGGCCACGAGCCGCTCGCGGACGAGAGCCTGCATCTCGCGCGACAGGTCCGCGTTCGATTCGACTATGGACTGATTTCGGCACACGGGGCAGCGCAGCTCCGCCGCGATTTCGGCGGCGCGAGCATCCAGCGCCTCCTCATCCCGATCCATCAGTGCGGGATCGTCGATCGCCGGAGCGGGCCTGGGCTGCGATACCTGGGACCACGCGGGAGCCGGAAATCCACCGCCGAATACCGCCAGCGTGACCAGCAGGCCGATCCCCCGGACGAACGACGCGCGGCTCAAGGCGAACCTCCGACAGCTGCCGCGGCCGGTGTCGTCGAAGCAATCAGCGAGTCGAGTGTCGGCTGGACGATATCCCAGGTGACCGGGCCGACCTTTTTGCGAGCGATCTGTCCGTCCGGGCTGATGAAGAACGTCTCGGGAACGCCGTAGACCCCGTAGTCGATGGCAGTACGCTGCGTCGGATCGAGCAACTGGGTCCAGTCCCCCCCGAGAGCAGCCAGGAATCGTCTCGCGTTCTCCTCGGAGTCCTGGTAGACCACGCCGAGAACGAGGGCCTGTTCGGGGTCGTACGTTGCCTCTGCCAGCTTGAGCACGTCGTGCTCCTGGCGGCACGGTATGCACCAGGAGGCCCAGAAGTTCAAGACGACGGCTTTCCCGCTCAAGTCAGCCAGACTGAGCGTGTCGCCGTCCATCGTTCGAAGGGCAAATTCGGGCGCGACATTCCCTTCGAGGGGCGATGGAAGCGTGTACTTGTCCACGCCCATGCCCTGAAACAGCAACCACAGGGCCGGCAGAGCCGCCAGCGGCAGAATCCAGGTCAGATGTTTCCTCATGATCCTATTTCCGTCAGACCGACACCGGTTCTTCAACCGGCAGCTCGGCCGCCAGATCCTCCAGGCTGGTGGATACGACAGGCCGTCCGGCTCCGCGCTGGGGAGCCACGGCGAGAATACCGCCCAGTGCTACGATCATGCCGCCGATCCACAACCACGGAACGGCCGGATTGACGATTGCACGGACCGTGGCGTAGGCCCCACGCTCCTGGTCG